>CAMOVW010000017.1 GCA_946627725.1 uncultured Clostridia bacterium | reverse complement strand
ATCGCCGATGGGTACCCATAAACAAAATGCGAGCTTGCCGGACAACCTGCGGTATGCTGACATATTGGCATTTTTGGATGACCATTTAAAGAATAAAGACGACGAGCATTTCTTGTTTTTTCAAAATACAGTTGAACCGGTTTTAAAGCGCTTACATCTAACGATTCAAAACTATTATTTGAAACACTAGGTATTGCGAGAAGACCCATAGAATCCAAACAAAACAAACATCAATGGAATGAGTTTATGAGCAGGAATCCCTTGTGGAATTCCGGGATCGCGCGGAGAGAATCCTGACGAAGATTCTTGCCGAAGCAAGCGAAAACGATACCGTCACAGTAGTCACGCACGGCGGTACGATCAATCAACTGTACCACTGTACCACGCGTTCCTGAAGCTCCCCGTGAAAGACGGCATGTTTTTCTCAACCGCCGATACCGGGATCTATGAATGGATCATTGAACAGACGGAACGCCGCGTCGCGCGCAGCAATTACGATGCGCACACGAAAGATATTTGATTAAAAGGACGATAATAAATGATGAAACACGAAGCGTTTTTGCATATTGCCGGATTGCTCAACGCCAATCTGCAAATAATCCCGCTCCTTTTCGGTTCCCTGGGGCTAGAAAAACGTCTCCATATGGATCTGCATGCCGACGATATCGATATCTTGCTCCCCGGATCGTTTTTAACAGTGGGCTGGGACAAACTTGTCTCGCTCATGGCTGCAGACGGGTATACGCTTTTCGACGCGGAAGAGCACGCATTCAAAAAAGCTGGGCTTTGCGCGGCGTTTGCAGACATAGAGGGCTTAACGCCCTTCGCCGGCATCGATCTGCAGCAAATCCCGCTTCTGACGGAAAACGGCGTTCGGTATTATTTGCTCACGCTTGCCGATTATCTGAAAGTATACGAAGCCTCGGCAAAAGACGGCTACAGAAAAAACGTAAAACACAAGCAGGACCAACAAAAGATCGACCTGATTAAAAAGGCTCTGTCATGTTTGCCGCTCACCTTAAAGTCTTTCGAGGAAGATGACCTGCTCATTTAAAAAATTGTAAGAGGGGCATATAAATGATTTCCTGTCGATTTTTGGATAAAAATGAAGTTCAACGCTTCCTGCCGCTATTATTCTCCATCCTGCATGGGAACATGAGCGCCATCGCGCCGACAGGCAATACTTATGAAGAAGATTACGCGCTTTGGAGCGGCGCCGTCGCTCCTGCAATGCAAAAGGAAAAACGTCAGATCGTTTTGATTCTCAGCGAGGACACGCTGATCGGCTATCTGCAGTATTACACCAACGAAACGACCTTTATGATCGAAGAAGCGCAGATAAAACAGGCGCATCAGGGCCGCGGCGTACTGCGAAGCGCGCTCTCTTATATCTGTGATTTTATTCCGCAGAATGTTCTCTATGCTGAGGCTTACGCGAACAAAAAGAACACGAAATCACAAAATATTTTGGATCGCCACGGTTTTACCCGGATCGGAGAGAACAAGAACGGGAACAGTTATCATTACAGAACGGATTGTCAGGCATTTCTTTGCCGGATCAAAGAAAAACTTTTGCATCCGAGTGCGGATGACCGGCTTCAAAAAAGTATTTATGCTGTAACGGACGCGATTGCCGCGATCCTTGCAGAGAACATGCCCACCGTTTATCTTTACGGCTCCGCTGCGCTTGACGATTTTCATTATGGCTGGAGCGATATCGACATTCTGGTATTGGCCGAAAAACAAATATCTCCCGAGCAGGCGGAGCGGCTTGTGCATCTGCGGCAGGAGCTTTCCGGGCACGAGCCGGAAAATCCGTATTACCGTCTGTTTGAAGGCGAGATGCAATCGCTTTCCGCGTTTCTCATGGATACGCCGGATACAGTCGTTTATTGGGGCACCTCCGGCGAACGGATCACGGACCGCTTTGCTTTTGACGGTTTCTGTAAACTTGAGCTGTTGGATAAAGGCGTATTACTGTGCGGCAAAGACGTGCGCGGTCAGATGCGCCGCCCGACTTATGAAGACCTGAAAAAGGACGTCCGGCGGCATTATGAAACGATCCGCGAACATGGCGGCAAAACCGGAAGGAGCCTCTATTCCTTCGGCTGGCTGCTGGATATCTCCCGCTGTATCTATACCTTGCGGACCGGAAAGATCATCGCCAAAACGAAAGCGGGCGAATGGGCGCTGAAAAACGGGCTTTGCCCCGATGCGGCGGCGCTGGAAAACGTGCTGCGGGTTCGGAACACGCCGAGTATATGGAAAGAAGATGAATCTCTTCAGGCTTACGCAGCTGCCGTCGGGCCGGCGGTTCAGAAATATGCGGACGTATTGGAACGTGAATTGGAAGGGGTATGTGCAAATGAGAAAAGAATACAATAAACTGATCCGGGATCGCATTCCCGAAATCATTGCCGCAAACGGACGGACAGCCGCAATCCGCACGTTGACAGACGTGGAATATACGATAGCTTTGGAAAAAAAGCTGCGGGAAGAAGTCGCGGAGTATCTTGAAAGCAAAGCCGCCGTTGAGCTGGCGGACGTTCTAGAGGTCGTTGCCGCGTTGGCGGAAAACGCGGGCGTTTCCTTTGACGAATTGCTGGCTATGAAAGAGGAGAAACAGCGCACGAACGGCGCGTTTCACAAGAGACTGTTTCTGGAATATGTTGAGAGTATGGTATTCTGATTGATGAAATCTATGAAGAATGAGGGTGATAAGATGGAAATCTCAAAAAGCGATTGGCGGTTATTTCGGGAGAAGCTGCCGCAGTGGCAGGAAAACTATATGGATCGATTGAACAGAGAATACATTGAACTGTTGAATTCCGATCAAACCCCTTCCGATAAATTTTGGGCATTGGACGAACGTATAAAAACAGACAGACGAAAGCCGGGCGTTGTGCTGTCCATTCGAAAGAGCGACGTTGTATTTCAATTGGCGGCGTTGCTGCATGACGCAGCGATCTGTAAGGAAGATTTAGATGACTTCAGCGATGAATTGAAAGAGTCTGTCAAACGGATTCTTCAGTATTAATATCGCCGGAAGAGAATTTGCGTACAGGTGAACTGCAATGAGTTATATTAAATGAATCCGAAAACATATACGCAGCAAAACGCTTTTTTCTCCAGTGCCGTTACGGAGCAAGACGGTTTTGTCATAAAAAAAGACGATCATTGTCTGCAAGGCGTTCCACGCCCGGCGCTGCCTTACCTACTGGCAGCTTGCTTACCTGGGAACAGACTTTTGCGTTGGCCTCGTCAGCCCGGACGGTATTACAAAAAAAACCGGTTTCAAACGGAAAAAGGCGTCGACCGCGTCCTCTGTGAGCTTGCCCGCTGCGGGAATCAGATGACAGAGGATATCAAAGCTTATTTGTTCTCTTCTGAAATCAATCGCTATTAGAATTTGTTCAACAATTCGATTATTTACATCGGATATATTTTATCGTATCATAAAAGCGATCCGGATCGAAACAAAACAGAAAGAAGGATTGCAATGGATACGATGAAAATCGGCGGGTATATTCAGCATTTGCGGAAAGCCGCCGGGCTGACGCAAAAGGAGCTTGCCGAGAAACTCGGCGTTTCGTTTCAGGCAGTTTCCAAATGGGAGAACGGTGATGCCCTGCCCGACACGGGGTTATTGTTGGAGCTGTGTGACGAATTGAATACGACGGCGGATAAGCTCCTGAACGGCGGCAGCGTCCTGCTGAAAAACAGAAAGCTGATGCGTGTGGAGGACGTGATCATCGGTTTTGAAAACATGGAGGATGTCGGCAGGTATTTCGGCGAAAACTGCGACTTTTTCACCGGCATGGTGGAGGGAATCAATCAGAAAATGAATATTGATCTTCTTGAATACCTTAGAAAGCGTGAAACACGCGAGGTTCTTTGGGCGGAAGTGCTGATTCAGGGGATTCTCTCCGGCAGAACAGTGGATATGGACGAAGTAGAAGCCAATTTTACAAACAAAAAAATGATTGTCGAAATCAAAAAATATATTGATAAAACGGTTGCTTGCTTGTGAATAGTTGTCCGGCATATCGAAAACTGATATGCCGGGCAGTGATTTTGTCTGGTGTAAATCAATTCATTGTTTACGATTTCGGTTGCGAGTTTTGAAACAGAATCAGGAATCTTACAAAACCGTATTTGCCAAAACGCCCGCGAGATCGAAGCTGTCAAACCGCATGATGCTTTCCTCGTTGGTGCCGAAGCTGAGGAAGTTAACGCTGCCGTACCACACGGTTTTATTGTCCAATATAGTGAACTTCTGATGAAAGCTGCTTTTGAGTATCACTTTTACGCCTGCGGACTCGAGCGTTCGCAGGTTTTCTTTTGTCAGCACCGCGTTTTCTCCGGTGAAATCCTCCGGTGGGCGGGTGACGACGGAAACCAAAACGCCTCTTTGTACCGCTTCCGTGAATACGGGTAAAAGCTGCTTTAACCGATTCTTTCGCATAAACGGGGAAACGATCAGCATTTCCCTGTCCGCTGTTTTCAGATCCTGCAAAAAGACGGGATAAAAGCTTTTCCCGTCATAGATCACGTCCGGCGCGGCGGACAGATCCGTGTCTGTTTTTACCTGATACCCGATAGCGGCGTAGCTTTTCAGCCGCTTCTGATACATCCGCTCCAGCAAGGGGATATGGATATCCACGTAATCATAGATCAGCACTTCTTTTTTGCCGGGGTAGTTTCTGTGCAGCCGCCCCGCGTACTGCGCAACCTTGCCCTTCCACGCGATAGGCAGCGCGAGAAACAGCGTATCCAGGCGCGGATAATCGAAGCCTTCTCCCACATACTTCCCCGTGGCGATCACGATCAGCGGTTCTTTCGCCGGGACCGCGTTCAGCTCTTGAATCGCCTCGCGCTTTTCTTTTGCAGACGCCGCCCTGGTCAGCACGATCACTTTTTTGCATTTCCTTGTCAAAAGCTCGCGCAGCGTATTAGAATGTTCCTTTCGTTCTGTCAGGATGATCGGCGTCCGTCTACCCTCAACGCTTTTGAGTATGTCGGAAACGATCACGCAGTTGCGCACCTCGCTCTGTGCAAGATCCGAATAGATCTGCGAGATCATTGTTCCCGGTTCATAGTTTTTCCGGAAAGAGGTGAAGCGTGGCACCAGGAAGTGATCAAATTCCCGTTTCTCCGCCTGCGCCTTTGCGTCTACCCGGTAGCGGATCGGGCCGCACTGCATAAAAATGATCGGATGATGACCGTCCTGCCGCGTGGGTGTGGCGGTCAGCCCGTAAACGTATTTTGCCGTTACTTCTTTTAATATGGCTTCAAAATTAACGGCGGAAACGTGGTGGCACTCGTCCACAATCACCATACCGTAGTCCTTCACAAGCGGTTTTACGTCATTTCCCGAGACCAGCGACTGCATCACGGCGATATCCACCATGCCGTGCAGCGTATTCTTTCCCGCGCCGAGCTGCCCGACGGGTGACCACGCTTTTTTCTGCCGCGCCCTTTTTGCGGCTTTGGCGGCGTTAAGTCAAACCGCAGAAACTGCTCCAGCGACTTTTTCCACTGATCCATCAGCGCCTGCGTATGGACCAGAACCAGCGTGTTTGTTTTCCTTTCGCCAATCAGGTATGCAGCGAGCACCGTCTTCCCGAACGCCGTTGTCGCGGAAAGCACGCCGATCTGCTCCTCCAGCAACGTCTGCGCCGCCGGTTTTTGCTCTTCCCGCAGTTCTCCTGTGAAGCTGGCCGGGATCGGCGTTCCGACATTGGTCTCGTCTTGTATACAATATGGATAACAGTATTACAAAAGAACGCCTTTATCAGATCTATCGGAATTATCCCGACGTCGTAACGCTGCAGCAGCTGTGCGAAATGCTCGGCGGTATCGCAGACAGTACCGCCAGAAAGCTGCTGCGCGGCGATCACATTGAGCACTTCGTCATTATGGGGACCTATTACATCCCGAAAAAATATGTGATCGACTATGTTCTCGGCGACCACTACGCGCATTATAAGAACATTCTGAAGGCAAAGCTCCCGACAAAGCCCCTGAAGGGAGGCGGGAAGAAGTGAATTTCATTGAAAACCTTTTCTTCGGCAACGTTGATCCGCAGTCTCGGGCGGTGAATCCCGGCTGCCGCGCGGACAAGCTGAGAATCTACGTTACGGATCACTTGCCGGAAATAGAAAACGCCCTGCTCGATGAACAGCGCAGCTTGCTCAACGAAATCCTTGACGCACAGGGTGAGCTGGATACGATCACAGAACTGGACAGCTTCATTGTCGGCTTTCGGCTCGGCGCCGCGTTCACGTACGATACGTTCGTGAATACGGATACCCCATACGGCGACGAGGCAAAAGCGAAGTGTACGTTCGCAAAATACAAAAAGTGTACGGCGGTTTACTGTGCGCAGTGGGCTGCGAAAAAAAGCATGGAACGGCTTACGGTAGCCGTTTGAGATATTACGCCATGAGGAAGTTGATTTTCTTCTGTGAAGATGAAAAAACAGGGCTCCCCGCCGCCGATGAAGGCAGTGTGGGAGCCTTGGTTTGTCGTGCAAAAACCGATATCCATTCTACGCCCAAATCGCCATCGCCAACGTGCCGACAACGATCAGTATCAGTCCGGCAAGCGCTTTCCTGCTCAGCTTTTCTTTGAATACGAAACAGGAAAAAGCGACGGAAACGACAACGCTGAGTTTGTCGATCGGAACCACAACGCTGACGATTCCTTTCTGAATGGCATAATAATAGCAGAGCCACGACGCGCCTGTGGCGATTCCGGACAGGGCTATAAAAATAAGTTCTTTGCGGTCGAGCTTTTTCACATCAGCGCCCTTGCCCTTTACAAAGATGATCAGCCATGCCATCACGAGAACGACGCCGGTTCGTATCGCCGTTCCGAGATTGGATTCAACGTCCGAAATGCCGATTTTTCCGAGAATAGACGTCAGAGCGGCAAAAACAGCCGAACCGACAGCGTATGGAAGCCATGTGCGCTTCGTTTCCTTCGCTTCCGATTCCATCTTCTCGATCATAAGGAACACGCCGGCCGCGAGAAGCGCGGTGCTGATAAGCTTGACCGCAAGATGTTCTGTCTCACGGAAGAAGATAATCGCGAGAAGCACCGTAAGAACTGTGCTCGATTTGTCAACGGGAACGACCTTGTTCACATCGCCGACGGACAAAGCTTTGAAATAGCATATCCACGACGCGCCGGTCGCAAGGCCGGACAGGATCAGGAAGATGCTTGATTTTGCCGATATTTCCGTGATCGTACCGGCAGAGCCGACGACAAACACCATGATCCACGAAAACAGAAGCACCACGACCGTCCGCAGGGCCGTCGCCACGTCGGAATCTGTCTTTTTGATTCCACATTTCGCCAGTATCGCCGTAAGTCCGGCAAAGAGCGCTGAAAGCGCCGCCATGATCAGCCACATATCACTACCTCTTCAAATCATTTTTCACATACAGTTCTTTCAAATCCGGCAGCATGGAAAGGATCTGACGGCGATCGATCTCTCGCTCATGGGTAACGCCCATGACGGCTTCCCAAAAAATCGGGATATGGATCGTTTCCACGCCGGGAATCGCTGCGTCCGGCTTCTGCGCACGTTCTGTCTGCGTCCGAAGATCGATCACGGTGCACACACCGTATTTGTCCCGGAGCGCTGCGGCGTCCTTTTTGGAAAGTCGGTTCAAGGCGGCGCTGCGAAGGAACAGCCCGTTTTTGACCGTTTTACGGTCTTTCGTCTGCGTAGCGCCGAAATCACGCAGATTGACAACACTTTGCAACGGCAATTCTTTCATATTCTGTTTCTCTCGATTTCAGATCGTGATGATCCTGAGGTTCGGACTTCCCGGATCGAACAGACTGCCGACGCCGGTTTGAAACTCGGCGGTCACGTCCCGCAGATATACGGTCAGCGGTTCTTCTGCGGAGGCCTCCACACGGGAGCTGTGTTTCAGCCCGGTAAACCGCACGTTTTCAAAGGTCAGTTCGCGCAGTCTGTCGCCCGACTGCAGGTCTCCTGAGGAATCGGCATGGTAATGCAGCACCCGATCGGCGTTTTCCACGATCAGATTCCGGAATACGATACCGTGGGAATGCTCCCGCGCAGGGAAGGTCTCGCTGGCAAAAAAGATCATCATTGCGTAAAGATTGTGTCTTCCCGCCTCCCGGGGCAGGATCTCCGTTCTCGATTTGACCACCGTCACCCGATGCGGATAATAGCCGGGACCGTACACGTGGCAGTTCTCCGCCAGGATATTGACGCCGCCGATACGAAACGCCTGACAGGAGGAATTCAGCACACAATTGTTGACGTGAAGGTCCCGGACGTCGATCCCGGCGATACAGTCGTCACCGGTGCGGAAGACGCAGCGGTTGATCTCCACGTTTTTACAGCAGTGCAGATGGATCCCGTCGCTGCCGCCGAGGCTCGTCACGTCCGTCATCGAAACGTTTTCGCAGGCGTCCAGCTGGTGCATGAAATTGCCGCTGTGCCGGACGGTATACCCCTTCAGCACAACGTTTTCACAGTTTGAGAGGAAGATCCCATGCGGGCCGCGGTAGTGCTCCTCCCCGTCCGGATCGAAGCAGTTCTGTCCGTCGATCACGGCTCCCGGCTCGCCGATGATCGAAATATTACGAGCGCCGTATGCCGAGAGCATCGCTCTGCGGTATTCCGCTCTTTTTTTGTTCCCGAAGTACTGCGGGATCAGCTCCTGATCCGTGCGCAGAGAAATGTTCTCCGGCACGTCGAACACTTCGTAATCGTCGCAGTTCTCGCTTCCCAGCAGCACCGCGCCGCTTTTGAGCAGGACTGTGGTATCGGAATAAAGCAGCAGGGAGGAAACGCGATACGTTCCTTTCGGAAAAACAACCGTCCCTCCGCTGTCTTTACAGCGATCAAGAACTTTCTGTATTGCCTGCGTCTGCGGCGCGTCCGCGTCCGGCGTGACGCCGCAGGCGGTCAGATCATAAATCAAACTCATTTGGATTTATCCCCCAAGTATTCTTATGTTGGTTTAACCGCCGAAAAGGCCGGTAATGAAGATCTCTATACCGATACCGATAAGGATCACGCCGCCGAGTATGGTGGCTTTCCAGGAAAGGCGGGTTCCGAAGCGCTGCCCGATTTTTAACCCGCAGAAACAAATCACGAATGTTACGGCCGCTATGATCAGACACACCGTAAGCGCACGTCCAAACCGGTAATCCTCAATCGTGAACCCGACGGACAGCGCGTCTATGGAAGTCGCGATCCCCTGAACGAGCAGTGTATGAGGTTTTAATACTCTTATCGTCAAAAAGTGTAAGCAGAACGGCGCGTCCTTTCCCGGGCGCGTTTTTTGTATAATGCCACAAACAACGAAGAATGTTCATGGAAGAAATGAAAGACGGTGTATCAGATTAACGAAGCATTGCATAGGGCAAGAGCTTTTCGCTGTCGCCGTCAAAGAGGAATGTGTGCAGGCCGAGCTGCTTTGCGGCTTCGATATTCTTCGGATTATCGTCGGTAAATAAGGTTTCTTCCGGGGACAAGCGGTATTTTTCCAGAAGGAAACGGAAGATGGCGGGATCCGGCTTTGCCATATGGAGCGGGCCGGAAAACACAAGACCGTCAAATAAAGACAGAACCCTGCAAACGGACGGCACGTTCCGGAAGTTTTGCGCGAAGCCGATACTGATATTTGACAGCAGATACAGCCGTCCGCCCTTGTTTTTGATTCTTACAAGAATGTCTTCCATTCCGGGGATCGGCGTCAGATTTTCGATCCAGTTGGTATAGATCTTCTCCGCGGTCTCTGCAAGTCTCATGGGCACTCTTTGGCGGATCGCCTCGATCACTTCGCTGTCGCCGATCTCACCCCGGTCAAGCCGATCCCAATAAAGACGATCAAAGACCACGCTTTCCAGAAAATCACGATCCTCTTCATTCTCCGTATAAATGCCCGCCATATATTTCGTATCGTAATTGAACAGAACCATGCCGAAATCAAAAATATAGTTTTTCATACTGCCGTTTCCTTTTCTTTGTTTCGACAACTGTAGCATAATTTTCCGCCTTGTGTCAACCGTTTTTCTCTTTTTTATATTTCGCCGGGGTAACGCCGTATTTTTCCTTGAAGTCCTTGATGAAGCGGACGGTATCGTTATACCCGACGCGTTCGCAGACGTCGGCAAGCTTGATCGCAGGGGTCGTGCGCAGGATCTCTTCGGCGCGGGAGAGGCGGAGCGTGCGCATGAGAGAAGTAAAGGTCTGGCCGGTCTTTTCGCTGATCAGCGCGGAGAGATAGGACTCGTTATAATGGAATTCCTCAGCAAGGCTTTTCATTGTGACCGTTCTGAAATTATCAAACACATAGTTTGCCAGCCGGATCAGCCGCGGGTCCCCGCCGGCGCCGATTTGCAGATAGCGGACGTCGTCATAAAAGTTCTGCAGCAGGTAAAGGATGAGGGAAGAAAAGAGGAAGGTCATCATTTCCGCGCAATAGGAGGCGTTTGCGGACTGCTGGGCATAGATCGAAAGCAGGGTGTGCAGAACGAAGGGATCGTCCCCGCAGGCGAAAAGCAGGGGCGTTGTGAAAACCGCGACGTTCGGCAGATGCAGGTCAAAGAAGGCGCTGCGTTTCATTTTGATCGTCATGCACAGGCAGTCTTCCGGCACGGTGACGATATGCTTCGCGCCGGGAGAGACGACGACGAAATCCCCGCGCTCCTGCAAAAACCGCTGGGCGTTGATCGTATGCTCGCACGCCCCTTCGACCACGTAGGTGAATTCCACAAAGTCGTGGCTGTGCTCGGGGATATAGATATACCGCAATATTTTATCGATCTCCAGATCCGTTCCCTCCGGGAAGAAGTCCTGCTCCAGAAGCTGAGAGCCGCTGTAGCCGTAGGAAAACGGGATCAGCAGCCGGTAATGCATCAGATCTCCGTGCGACGCGAGGTATTTTTTGCCCTGCCGTTCCACATCATTGAGGGCCTTCAGTTCTTCAATCAACTGCGCGTGGGTCATTTTTTCACCGCCTTTTTTCGTCAAAATATATAATAAACGAAAGAAACCCAAAAATCAACCTGTAAAATTGCTAAAATAAAGGTCTGTTTTTAGGTTTTTCGTTTTGCTATCATACTATTGTCAAAAAAGAATCGCGTTCACATAAAGAGAAAGCAAAATGAACGGGACGCTGATCTTGCCGGAGGGCCGATATGGGAAAGCTTTTGAACGATCTGAAATGTACGCTGATACAAAAGGCGGTATACGCAAAGGTTTATAAGGGACACAAGCCCAACGAGTGGGAGCCGTGGCATACGCCGGAGGTGAAGACGCTGAAAAACGGCACGGTCTGCCGCAGCGACGTAAAATACGGAGAAACTTATCCCAACAGCTTTGCGGATATCTGGTATCCCGACGGCAGCGGCGAAAAACGGCCCGTTGTGGTGTACTTCCACGGTGGCGGCTTCATCTTCGGCAATAAGTCCTCCGGCGACCCGATGCAGACCGGTTCGGGCGGCGTAGGAAAGCTGGAAGCAATCGTCAAAGCGGGATTCATTCTGGTCAACGCCGATTACGCGCTGGCGCCGCAGTACCGCTTCCCGGCGCAGATCCGGCAGTGCGACGAGCTGCTGCGTTACCTGATCGCGCATGCAGAGGAATTGCATCTCGATATGAACAGGGTATGTCTCTCGGGCGGCAGCGCAGGAGCTAATATGACGGAGATCTACGCCGCGTGCGTGTGCAATCCCGATTACGCTGCCGAGCTCGGTATCGACCCCGTCATGACGCCAAAAAACCTGAAGGTGCTGGCCATCGACGAAGCGGCGCTGGACGCAAGCGTTTTCGACGGCAAAATGTACGCCATGCTGGGCTGCGCCGTCGGCGCGAAGCGCAATACGCCGCAGGCCGTAAAGATCATCAACGCGAAAACCTATATCCGCGACAGCTTTATTCCCAGCTGGATCAACGCCTCCAACGAGCCGAATGACGAAACGGGGTATTTCATCACCGAGGGACGCGGTCTCAAAAAGAAGCTGGACGCGATCGGTGTTCCCAATGAACTGGTGTTTTTCCCGGGGGCAAAGCTCCCCCACGGCTATATGGACCGCATGGAAAGCGATCCGTTCGCTTCCAGGGCCTTTTCCTCCATGATGGCGTTTATTCGGAAATATATATAAAAAAGGAGAATTCCCATGGCTAAAACAGAACGCGCAAACAGGCATCCCGACTGGCGGCTCACCGGAAAAGAGCGGTTCAATTATTACCTCTCCGATACCGGCCGACTTTTCGGCACCGCGGTTTTTCAGACCTTTATGACCTCCTTCCTCGCGCTGCGCGGCGTGAATCTTACGCTGCTGGCGGGCGTGATGCTGGTGCTGAAAATGGTCGACGCCGTGGACGACGTCGTGTTCGGCTTCCTCATCGACAAGCTGAAGATCACCGAATGGAAGGTTTTCAAAAAACTGACCGGTGAAGGGAAATACCTTCCCTGGTACCGTCTCACGTTTTTCCTCTTCCCGCTGTTTACCATCGTCTTTTACGTAATGCCCTCCGGCCTGCCGCAGTGGGCGAAACTCAGCTGGTTTATCGTAAGCTATCTGCTCTATGATTTTTCCTGCACCCTCAACGAGGTGCCGATGAACAGCCTGATCATGACGCTGACGGACAATACCGACGAACGCTCCCACATCATTACGATCAAGGGCCTTATCACCGTGATCGCCGCCGTTGTGGTCGGCTTTGCGCTCAACTTCCTTGTGGATCCGGTAGCAGGCCCCGGCTTTTCCTTCACGTCCGTGTCCGTTGTGACCATGCTCATCTGCATCGGTATTATGATCCCGCTGGTGAGAAACGGCAAAGAGTACAATACGGAGCTGAAAAATACCGAGAACGAAAAGAGCGAGTCCTACACGCTGCGCGATATGTGGAACTGCGTGCGCGTCAATAAATATATGGCGGTCTATCTGCTCTCTTCCCTGATCGCGGGCGTGACGAGCACCTCCGCCGCCGTGGGCTCGCTGATCTCCTTCTACCTGTTTGAAGGCAAAACGATGATAACTTCCATCCCGGTCCTCATCGCCTTTGTGCCCGCCATTGCCATCAATACGCAGGCGGATAAGATCGCCAAGCGCTTCGGCCGGCGCAATTCCATGATCTTGCTCGGCGCGGTTTTCGGCGGCATGTATATTTTGCAGTATCTGGCGGGATACGAAAACATCGTCGTCTTTATCGTTCTTGGAACGATCGCGGGGCTTGCCAATTCCCTGCGCGCGATCTTTATGAACTTCATCGCGCCCGACACCATCGAGTATACGCGCTATAAAACGGGCAAGGACTGCGCCGGGATCTTCTATGCGCTCAACGCCTTCGTTACGAAAGCCGTCGGGGGCGTGGGCGCGAGCATCGGGCTCTTTGTGATGGGGCTGTTCGGCTGGCACGAGGTGACCGCTCAGAGCTATGAGGAACTGCTGAGCATGGGCATGGAGGTCGGGCAGGCCGCCTATCAGACCCCGCAGGCGATCCAGGGCATGTGGGTGGTGTACGCGCTGATCCCCGGCGTCGGCTTCCTTTTGTCCGCCCTGATCCTTCTCTTCTACAAGCTGAAGGACAAAGACGCCGAGCTGATGGCGAAATGCAACGCAGGCGAAATCAGCCGCAAGGAATGTGAAGCGCAGCTTTCGAGGAAATACTGATGCTGAAGGAATCTTTCAATACCGGCTGGCTCTTCTTTCACGGCAGCGGTACCGCGCTGGAACGCACGCTCGGCGGCGAACAGACGCCGACCCCGGTAACGCTGCCCCATGACGCGATGATTTTAGAAAAGCGGGATCCCAACACGCCTGCCGGCAACGCTTCGGGCTATTATCCCGCCGGAACGGTCTACTATACAAAAGAGTTTACGGTGGACGATCCTTCCGGCGCGGCTTACCTGGAATTTGAGGGGGTATACCCCAAAGCGGCAGTATACGTCAACGGCTGCCTTGCGGCGCAGCATCACAACGGCTATACCGCTTTTACCGTCGATCTTTCCCCGTTCCTGAAGAAAGGAACCAATACGGTCAAAGTGCTGGTGCGAAACGGCGCTATGTCCTCCCGCTGGTATACGGGCGAAGGCATTTACCGGGACGTCTGGCTCTTAAAGGGTGAAAACGTCCATATCGCGCCCAGCGGCGTGCAGATCACCGTGTCGGAGGCGGACGCCCAGGCGGCGACGCTGCTGATCAAAACGACGCTCGTCAACAGGGAGCCGCGGGCCCATTCCCTTGTCCTGCGCCATCGGATCGGCGGCGAGGAGATCAGCGCGCCGGTAACGCTGCTTTCCGGCGAGACGAAAACCGTGACGCTTCGGTTTACGCTGGCACAGCCGAAGCTCTGGAGCACGGACGAACCTTTTTTATACGACTGCGAGACAATACTGGAAGGGCTGGACGAAGCGCGCACGCGTTTCGGCGTGCGTACCCTTTCGTTGGACGCTGCGCGGGGACTGCGGATCAACGGCGAGCCCGTCAAGCTCCGGGGCGGCTGCATCCATCAGGATCACGGCGTGATCGGGGCGGTTGAGCACAATGCGCTGACAAAGCGGCGCATCAAAAAACTCAGGAACGCAGGCTATAACGCCGTCCGCTGCGCCCATTTCCCGACAAGCCGGACGGTACTGGAGGCCTGCGACGAAGCGGGGATGCTCGTCATGCTGGAGCTTTGCGACGCATGGACGACGCCGAAAATGGACGCCGATTATTCCGCGGACTTTCTTTCTCACTGGAAAGCGGACGCATCCGCCATGGTGGCGCTGGCCTTCAATCACCCTTCGGTGATCCTCTATTCCATCGGCAATGAGATTTCTGAAGTCAGCACCCCGCATGAAGCGCAGTACGGCCGGCAGATCTGCGACCTTATCCGCAGCCTTGACCCCACACGGTATCTTACCAACTGCGTAAACCCGGTGCTTTCTCTGATGGACCGCATTCCGGAGCTGGCTGTCAAAGCCGGGGCGGACGTCAATTCGATCCTGAACGGGAATGCCGAGGCGCTGGCGGAGCTGATGGCTTCAAAGGAGCTCGGCGAGCCGCTGGCGGAGGCCTTCTCTTATCTTGATATCGCCGGATATAATTACGCAGCCTTCCGCTATGCGGCGGATGCAAAGCAGTATCCGCACAGAATGATGGTCGGCGCGGAGTGCTATCCCGGCGCGTTATACGAAAACTGGCAGCTCTGTAAAAAGCTGCCGCAGCTGATCGGCGATTTCGGCTGGGCCGCCTGGGATTATCTGGGCGAGGCCGGCGTTGGGCAGCACCGCTACGGCGAGGCGTTGGACTACGATCTCTACGGCGCCTACCCCTGGCGGACGGCGGGCTGCGGTGATTTCGACCTGATCGGCGATCGCCGCCCGGTTTCCTACTGGCGGCAGATCGTATGGGGCCTGCGCAAAGAGCCCTATCTTGCCGTGCAGGACCCTGCCCATTACGGAGAAAAACAATCGCCCACCCGCTGGGGCTGGTCGGACGCCCTGCACAGCTGGAACTTCCGGGGAAATGAAGGCAAGCCCATCGTTGTGGAGGTCTATTCCGACGCCGACGAGGTAGAGCTGCTTCTCAACGGCCGCTCTGTAGGGAAACAAAAGCCCGTGCGAAACAAAGTGCTGTTTGAAACCGTGTATACGCCGGGGGAATTGACGGCGGTGAACCTCCGGGGCGGCAAGCCTGCGGAGATTGACCGGCTGACAACCGCGTCCGACCGCGTGCATCCGGAACAGACGGATCTCGGCGACGGGATCGTTGAAATATCGGTAAAAGACGAAAACGGGGTTCGGAACCCGGAGGCCGTGCTGACGCTCACCGCGGCGACGAGCGGGGAACGCACTATTTTGGGCTTTGGCACGGCTGACCCGAAGAGCGAAGAAAACTATTTTGACAAGACTATAAAAACCTATCACGGCCGGGCGCTCATCGTGACGCGCGGTGAGGGAGAATTGAAGATCGAGGTGCTTTGACATGGCTTTTACGGCAATCAAACGGGCGGTAATGAACGCCCGCTTCCATAAAATCAACAGGCATTACAAAACGGATCCCGTCGTCGGGGAGCGCAGCTTTATTCCGCGCGAGGGGAAGGACCCGGTAGAGGTACTCTTCTACTATCCCGAGCAGCGGGAGAATATGCCGGTGTTCGTCCAGATCCACGGCGGCGCGTGGGTCGGTCTGGACGCGGTGGACGACGACCGCTATTGCAAACGTCTGAGCGAGGAACTGGGGGCGTTTGTTGTCAACGTGAACTATAAGCGCCTGTACGACAGGAGCTTTCCCTATCCGCAGGAGGAGGTCGCGGATACCGTCAAGTGGCTGAAAGCGCACGCAAAACAGCTTGGCGTCGACCCCGACAGGATCATCCTCTCCGGCGGCAGCGCCGGCGGTCACCTCACGGCAGGGGCTGCCATCCTGCTGGCGCGGGAGGGCGTGCAGATCGCGGGACAGATCATGGAGGTGCCCTTCCTTGACTTCACACACACGGTCCCGATCGATTTCCCGGACGGCGATAAGCTCTACAAGCTGATGTTCTCGCTCTATCCGCCGAAGTTGCCTTTGGACAGCGAGGTGCTTTCCCCCGCCGCAAAGATCACGGACGAAACGCTTACGAAGCTCTCGCCGGCGGTGGTTATCGTCTGCGGCAGGGATCCCCTTCATCCTCAGGGAGAGCATTACGCCCGGCTTCTGGAAAAGCACGGCAAGCTGCTGGATCTGAAAATGTACAAAGACGGTTACCACGGTTTCGGTACGGAAAAGGCCGAGGAAAAGCCGGAACAGGATAAACTGCGGGAGGACTGCTTCCGCTATAAGGTAGAAAAGGCGAAAGAGCTCTATGCGATGATGGGGGAGGCAAACCATGGCGAAACGGAAAACGCATAAAGAGGACAGAAAAGACTGGCCGCTCTTCAACCTGCTTCTGGGGGCGTATATCGAGCTGACCCGCTTCCCGGAGCTGCCGCAGCGCCCGAAGCAGGGAAAAAACTATGAATATTGGCCCGATGGGGCCCTGTGCGCCAACGGGAATCCCTATCACGGCTGCATCCGGCTCGGCAGCGAAAACAAACTGATGATCGGTTTTTCCGGCGGCGGCGTCTCCGTGGATGCGCATACCGCGGCAAGACCGCAGCGCGTGGGCGGAAAAGGGGAAATGTTTTATTCCGACGACGTGCGGTTCGGGGACGTCATTCTCCGGTTGGGTACCTTCGGGCGGTCCAAAAAGAATCCCTTCCGGGACTGGAACCTGCTGTTCGTGACTTACGCCACCGGGGACTTCCACTGCGGGACCGGAGATTTTCCGTATACCGATCTGAACGGCGAACCGGCGGTGCTGCATCATCACGGGTATACGAATTTTCAGATGCTGCTGAAAAAAATCAAAGAACTGGTTCCAAACCCGGAGCAGATCCTTGTGACCGGCTTCTCCGCGGGTGCGTTTGCAACGTCCCTGCTGACCGACGCCGTCGCCGCCGCGTTTCCGCAGTGCCGGGACATTACCGCCTGTGTGGACAGCGCCATGATGCATTATGACTGGCAGCGCGTCGCGCGGGAGGTCTGGAAAGCACCAGAGGAGATCGCGGCTCGTCTCACCGGAGACGAGATCGTTTCCGACAGCCTGCTGGCACTTCATCAGAATCATCCCGAGATCAAAATCATGTATTGCTGCTCGGTACGGGATGCTGCGCTGACACAGATGGAGACGTATCTGGAAGACGGCCGCTGGATCCCCGACAAGGCTGCGGGCGTCAGCTTCCAGCGCAAACTCAGGGAGATGCTGGATCAGCTTCAGAAGGAAATTCCGAACCTGAGCACGTTTATCTTTGACACGCCGGATAAAAACAGTAAGGACGCCGATCTGACCGTCCATTGTCTCTGCGGTTCCAACGCCGCCTTCACCACCGTGGTGGACGGGGTGAGCTGTGCCGACTGGATGCAGCGCGGCGTCGGCGGAGAAGTCCTGAAGCTGGGACTGGAAAAGCTGTGAACGATAAGTTCACCGAAATAAAAACGATATTGCGAAGGATTATAACAGGAGGCGCAGAATGAAAGCGGAAAAGATCATATTGAACGAAGAAAGAAACGTCACCCTCACGGCGTACATTCAGGAGACCGATGGGGAGTTCGGCTTTTCTAAGCGGCCGGCCATGTTGGTGATCCCGGGCGGCGGGTACGCCATGTGCTCCGACCGGGAGGCGGATCCTGTGGCGGCAGCGTATCTGAAGGCGGGGTATCAGGCCTTTGTTCTGCGTTATACCTGCACGCCGAAGGGAAAGTGGCCTTTGCCGCTTGAGGACTATGATCAGGCAATGGGCCGGATCATAGAAAACGCGGAAGCGTGGTATGTAGACGCAGATAAGATTGCCGTAGTCGGATGCTCTGCCGGCGGTCATTTGGCAGCCTGTGCTGCTACGGTGGCGGAACATAAGCCTGCAGCAGCCGTTTTGGTGTATCCGGCAATTCTCAAAGATATCTGTGATTTGTGTCAGCCCGGTATGCCCTATCCCCATGAGCATGTAACTGCCAAAACCTGCCCCTGCTTCCTGGTGGCTGCCCGCGACGACCGTACCGTAGATATTTCCAACACACTCCGCATGGAACTTTCTTTGGCGGAAAAGGGTGTTGCTTTTGAGAGCCATATCTATTCTTACGGCGGACATGGCTTTTCTACCGGTGAGGATTGGATCAACACCAATTCCGTCTGTCCTCGCCTGCCCCGTTGGGTATCGGACAGCATTGAGTGGTTGGGCGAGATCATGGGGAAACTTACCCGAGGGGGCTTTACCGAGCCTGTGCATGCAGGTTCCATGAACGGCAATTTCGCGCCGGTGCTCAGTGTGGACTGCACACTTGCGCATCTTCGCAGGCAGAGAGAAGAAGCGCAGACTGTTCTGACGCCGATGTATGCAGCGATCGAGGCTGTTGCGAAAGCCCGGCAGTTTTCTGTAGAAGGGTTAATGGCTGCAGTGGGAAACAATACCGCACGGGAGATCATGGAAATGTGCGGCATTCCCGCCGACACGATCGCGGAGATCGACAAACAGCTGCACGGCATCGTGAATGAATTGGAGTAAAAAAATGATCAGAGTGACTTCTCCCGAAATACAGGATTTTGAAAAAGACCATATCGCGCGGCTGCGCCGGCTGGCGCCCGACTGCATGGTGCTCTTGAAAAAGAACGGGGATTTCCCCCTCTCTGCTCCCTGTCCGGTGGCGCTCTACGGCTCCGGCGCGCGGGAAACGATCAAGGGCGGCACAGGCTCGGGCGACGTGAACGTCCGGCATTTTGTCAGTGTGGAAGAAGGCCTTGAAACGGCGGGCTTTACCGTGACGACCAAAGACTGGCTCTCGTCCTACAGCGCGGCAAAGGCGCAGGCGCAAAAGGATTTTCTGGAAGAGATCAAGGCCGAGGCGGCAGAAGCCGGAAAACCCGCGATCCTTGTCGGCATGGGCAGGACCCCGCGGGAGCCGCGGTATTGCTTCCCTCTCGACGGGGACGGCGACGTGTGTATCTACGTGCTGGCAAGAAATTCCGGCGAAGGCGCAGACAGAAAGCCCGTCAAGGGGGATTATCTGTTAACAGACGACGAAGTCCGCGATATCCGCCTCTCGGCAAAACGCTACCGGAAATTCATGCTCGTTCTCAACGTCGGCGGGCCTGTGGATATCAGCCCGGTACTGGACGTTTCGGAAAATATTCTGCTTCTCAGCCAGCTCGGCACCGTCACCGGCGACGCGTTTGCGGACGTTTTGCTCGGGAAGGCAAGCCCTTCCGGGCGGCTGACGTCGACCTGGATCACGGCAAACGCCCTGTCTGCTCTCGGCGAATTTTCCGAACCGGACGACACCCGCTACCGGGAAGACGTGTTCGTCGGCTACCGGAGGCAGAGCGCGGAAAAGCCGCTGTTCGAATTCGGCTTCGGTCTGGGGTATACGGACTTCAGCGTAACCGTGCAAAGCTTTCAGGCTGCAGACAACGTCGTGACAGTCAGGGCCGCCGTTGAAAACGTCGGCAAATATCGGGGCAAAGAAACGCTGCAGCTCTATTATGCCGCGCCGCAGGGCAAGGCGGCAAAGCCTTTGCGCGAACTCGGCGCGTATCAAAAAACAAAAGAGCTTCTCCCGGGCGAACGCGAAACAATAGAACTTACGCTGCCCGTGGAAAATATGGCCTATTGGGATATGGCAAAAAACGGCTGGGCGCTCGAAAAAGGCGATTACGTGCTCTTTCTCGGGAAAACGCCGGTCGGCGTCGTGGAGCTTGACGCCGACGTCCTTACCGCAACAGGAACCGGGTTTGCCGACGCGCCGGACTTTGAAAACGAAAGACCGGTACGGGAAAACGTTTCCACAGTCGGTCTCCCGCGGGCGGTCGTGCACGCGGAAACCTTAAACGGGATCGGGCATTATGACCGGCAGAGGGTCAGTTCTCCCTCTGTCTCCGCGCCCGAGCTCTCCGGCTTTTCAAACGAGGCGCTCGCGCAGATGTGCGTGGGCAAACACGTCTCCGGCGGGGCGTCCTCCTTTATCGGAAATTCCGCCTCCCGTGTGGCGGGCGGCGCCGGGGAGACCGCCGACCTCGTCCGCGAAAACGGTTTCGGCACCATCATCATGGCGGACGGCCCCGCGGGCCTGCGCCTTGCAACGACCTATGTCGAAACGCCGTCCGGGCAGGAGGGCCTCGACGCCGGCGGCCTCGAGTTTTATCTCGAACTGCTGCCCGAGCCCCTGCGCGCGCTTTTGCAGATGCAGGCGGCCAAACGGCAGGAACTCGCAAAAACCTGTCCTGTTCTCTACCATTACGCCAGCGCCATCCCCATCGGCACCGCGCTGGCGCAGGCGTGGGACCCGTTTGTCCCCGAGGCGTGCGGAGATCTCGTGGGGGAGGAAATGGAAAACTTCGGCGTCAACGTCTGGCTCGCGCCCGCGCTCAATATCCACCGCAATCCGCTTTGCGGCAGAAACTTTGAATACTATTCCGAAGATCCGCTCCTCTCGGGCAGAACGGCTGCCGCCGTGACCAGAGGCGTGCAAAAGCACAAAAACTGCGCCGTGACCATCAAGCATTTCTGCTGCAACAATCAGGAGACCAACCGCTTTGGCTCCAACAGCGTCGTTTCCGCCCGGGCACTCCGGGAGATCTACCTGAAGGGCTTTGAGATCTGCGTCAAGGAGTCCGCTCCCGCCGCTCTGATGAGCTCCTATAACCTGCTTAACGGCGTCCACACGGCAAACCGCCGCGATCTGTTAACAGACGTTCTGCGGAACGAATGGGGCTTTGACGGCTTTGTGATGACCGACTGGGGCACAACGGACGGCAAATTCAATCTCGGCGCCTACGGTCCGAGCAGCCCCGCACTGTGCATCAAGGCCGGCAACGATCTGATCATGGCCTGCAGCGACGAAGACGTCGGCGGCATTCTTTCGGGCCTTGAAAAGGGCGAGATCAGCCGCAAGGAACTGGAGACATGCGCCGGAAGAGTGCTGACGGCGGCAAAGAGGTTATCCCAATGACGGCAAAATGGATCTGTCACCCCGATGACGGACGGGAGACGCGGCTTGTCCCCATATTCCGCCGCGGCTTTTCTGTGAAAAAGCCCTGCAAAAGCGCCGTTCTGCGCCTGACGGCCCACGGCATTTATGAGGCGCAGATCAACGGCCGCCCTGTGACAGAGAACAAATTCACGCCGGGGCTGACCAGCTACTATCACCGCATTCAGGTGCAGGCATACGACGTCACCGCCCTTTTACGGGAAGGCGAAAACGATCTGCGCGTGACGGTGGGCGACGGCTGGTGGCGCTGGAACAACAACTTTGGCTTTGCGCTGGCGCTCTGGGGAGAGCTGCGGCTGCTTTACGCCGACGAAAGCGTTGAGACGATCGTCACGGATGAAAGCTGGTTCGTCGGTCTCGGACCGATCGTCGGCACAGACCTGCAAAAAGGCGAAGTTTTCGACACCCGCCGCGCCCCTTTCGGCTGGCAGAAAGCTAACGTCTGCACCGAGCATACCGAAGGAAAACTGATCGAAAACCAAAGCGTCCCCGTGCGGGAAAAAGAACGGTTTCAGGGGAAGCTCCTGCGCGACGCCGCCGGGAATCTTGTGATCGACTTCGGGCAGAATATTGCCGGATACGTGCACATGACCCTGCGAAATACCGCGCCGGGGCAGGTGATTCACCTCAAACACGGCGAGGGGCTGGATCAAAACGGCTGCTTTTCCACCGCCAACTGCGACGGCGGAAGAACGGAGTTTCAGGAGGTCACCTATATCTGCGAAGGCGGGAAGGTCGAGGAATACACGCCGCACTTTACCGTCTTCGGTTTTCGCTATGCGCTCGTGGAGGGCGTTGAAGACGCGGACTTCGAGGCGATCGCCGTTTATTCGGATATGCAGGAGGTCGGAGATTTCACCTGCTCCAATCCTCTTCTCAACAAACTCGTTGAAAACGCGCGCTGGAGCCAGAAGGGCAACTTCCTCGACGTGCCGGTGGACTGCCCCACCCGCGAGCGCAACGCCTGGACGGGCGACGCCATGATCTACTGCCGCACGGCGGCGTATTTCATGGACGTGCGGCGGTTCTTCAAAAAATGGCTCGTCGATCAGACGATCGAGCAATACGCCTCCGGCAAGGTGGGCATCACTTTCCCGTCCACCTCCAGCGTTCACAACCCGGAAGAATTAAAAGCAGTGCAGGCTGTGAACCCCGCTATGGCGCTGGCAGGGCCTGCCGGCAACGGGAATATGGGCGAGGACAGCGTAGGCTGGGGCGATTCCGCCGTGTGGATCCCCTATCAGATGTATCTGATGTACGGCGATGTGGATTTTCTGAAAGAACATTACGACACGGCAAAGAAGTGGGTCGAATTTTCCCTTCGCTGCATGAAGGAGCAAAACCCCCTGTATGCCGACAAGCCGTGGTATCAAAACGGCGACGGGGCGTATATCTACGACACCCGCTTCCACTACGGCGAATGGAACGAGCCCCTGCCGCCCGCGCCGGAAGTCATTGCACTGTTTGCCAAAGGCGGCACGGCGGCGGACTACGTCGCGCACATGGCCAAATACGGCAAGCCGGAGGTCGCCACAGCTTACACAAAGCGCAGCTGCGACAACCTCGCGCACATGGCGAAGCTCCTCGGCAAGGATGAGGATGCAGAGCATTATGCCGCGCTCTCCGAAAAAATCAAAGTCGCCTACGATCAGCACCTCGTAGGCGACGACGGCGAGATCCAAAAGGGGCATCAGGCGGCGTATATCCGCGCGCTGGCGCTGGATATGGTGGGCGAAGAGAAAAAGCCGCTTGTGATCGCGCAGCTCAAAAAAGAGCTGGAGGCCGCCGATTATCATCTGAACACCGGCTTCCTCTCCACCGTTTATCTGCTGCCCACGCTCTGCGACGTCGGACTGATCGACGAAGCGTTCCGTATTCTGGAGCAGACCACCGCGCCCGGTTGGCTGCACCCCATTACCCTCGGCGCCACCACGATGCTCGAAAACTGGGACGGCATGGACGCGTTCCGGGACAGCTTCAATCACTATGCTTTCGGCGCGGTCTGCCAGTTTCTGTTTGAATACGTTGCGGGCATCCGCCCGACCTTCGACGCGCCGGGCTTCAAAGAATTTGACCTGCGCCCCGTCATCGGCGGCACTCTTGCCTGGGCGCGGGGCAGCTACAAAACACAATTCGGCACGATAGACTCCCGCTGGGAGCGGGAGGGTAATCGTTTTGTCTATACCTGCGTCGTGCCGGAAGTGACAACGGCCCGCCTGACCCTGCCGGACGGACGGGAAATGCGTCTGAACGCCGGAACCTATCGCTTTGAAGGAGAACTCCATGGATAAACTGCCTTATCAATTTCATGATGATCAGCGGGAGATCCGCTTTGACCGCTTCGATCTGCCCTCTCCGTGGATCAACTATCTGTCCAACGGCAGGCTGCACGCCTTCGTCTCTCAGGCGGGCGGCGGCATATGCTGGTGGCTTTCCCCCATGATGTTCAGGGTCAGCCGATACCGCTTTTACAACATGCCAATCGACTCGCCGGGCTTTTACGTTTATATCCGCATGGCAGACGGCGCCGTCTGGTCGCCGACGTTCCGCCCAAGCGAAACGCCGGTGGATTTCCGGGAAGCGGGCCACGCCCCGGGCTATTCCGCGTTTACCGCGAAAAAGGGCGGCTTGACCGCCACCCTGAAGCTCTTCATGGCGCAGGATGTTGACGCGCTGGTGTGGGATCTGCGCCTTACAAACGAAAGCGGGGACGAGATCTCCTGCGACGTCTTTGCCTACGTGGAGCTCAGCCAGTTTCTGGCGCGGGAAGAAAACATTCTCGGCTATTACCTCAAATGGAACACCCGCGCCGTGTTCGATAACGACCTGCAGGCGGTCACCTACGCCTACACCGCTTGGATGCACCCGAGAAAAGACGATGCCCCCCTGGTCTATTTCGGCTCGGACGCGGAGATCTCTTCTTACTGCTGTAACAGGGACGTCTTCTGCGGCAATTACCGGGATGAGAGGGCTCCTGTTGAGGTTCAGAATGGCCGCCTGTCCGATACCGATTTACAAGGCGGCGAGCCCTGCGGGGCGCTGCACACGCAAGTTGCCCTGCCTGCGGGGGCGGAAAAGAAAATCCGCTTCTTCCTCGGCGTCGCCAAAGGCGCGCTGTCCGACTACGACAAGGCCATCGCCGCGGCAAAGGCTTCGTTGACCGCGCTGCGCGAAACCGGCGCGGCGGACCGGCAGTTTGAAAAGCTGCAAAACTGGTGGAACGGGCATCTGGACGTTTATCAGTGCGGCATTCCCGATGAAGACGCCATGCGGATGATCAATACGTGGAACCCGCTGCAGTGCGTACAGACCGCCCGGTACTCGCGGTCTATCAGCTCGGACGCCTCCGGCGTGCGCGGCGTCGGCTTCCGCGATACGGCGCAGGATATGCTGGCCGAGGCTTACCGCAAGCCGGAATGGGTAAAGAAAATGCTTTTTTATCTTGCCTCCCAGCAGCTCGAGGACGGCCACGCCGTCCACACCGCGTGGCCCGAAGAAAACCGCCCGCCGCAGGATATCACCCGCTCGGACGACCACATCTGGATGGTGTATCTG
>CAMOVW010000016.1 GCA_946627725.1 uncultured Clostridia bacterium | reverse complement strand
GGGGCATTCGAAAATCAAGCGGACGATTGATAATCGTCCCTACAGGATTTCACAGCCGCCGCGCGAGAGCCGATCAACAAAAGCGGGCTGCCGCAGATCGATACCATGATCTGCGGCAGCCCGGAAATGATTACGGTTCCCCGATGATATTCGTTATTCGTATTGCGGCGCGGCAGTGCGGCCGTTTAATCGAGCCCTTTTGCAGAGGGAAAGCTGTGTCTGCTGGTGGAATAGCCGCAGGAGCCGTCGTCGTAGACCTTCAGCGTCATATAGAGGGTGCCGTCGCCGTCCTTCAGCTGTACGTAGCAGACGCCGTTTTCATCGATTTTATCCGTAACGTCTATAACCTGGTTTTTGTAGTACACCTTTACGGCGCCGTCCTCCGTCTGATCCACGTCGGGGGCGTTGAGCTGTTCCATGATCTCATCCTCGGTCAGCGGGCGCTCTTTGCCGAAAAAGTCGTAAGCGGCGCCGCCGCCCTGCTGTATATGCGTCTCTCCGTTCGGGTCTGCATATTGCAGCGTATAGCTGCCGTCCTGAACGTCCAGCACCGCGTCGGTCTGGTCCCCTTGGATCCAGATCTGCACCGTTCTGCGGATGCCGCCGATATCCGCCGCGTAGCCCGCGGTGGTCAGCGCCAGAAGCAGCGCCGCCGCCAAAGCGATCACGGCAACCTTTGAAAGCCGCTTTTTGCCCTCGAATTTAACCGTATTTTCTTTTTCCATATGAAGGACCTCCTTTGTCGTCCGTTCGGAGGCATGAAGCACGGAAAACGCCCGTTGATACCTTTCTTTATTCGTCATCGTTCCATTCCTCCAGTAATTTTGATTTTAAGAGCTTTCTTCCTCTGTTCAGCTGGCTTTTTATCGTGCCTTCGCTGCGCCGGAGCAGGGCCGCCGTTTCCTTTACGCTGTAATCCTCGTAATAGAACAGGTGGATCGGAACGCGGTATTTTTCCGGCAGCTCCATCACGGCGCGGAACAGGTCTCCGTCGGCGGGCTGGGTAAATTCCAGTTCCTCCATATATTCCTCCCACGGCACGGTATTTTTGTACCGGAATGAGGTTCGCAGATCTTTGGCGCGGTTGAGCGCAACCCGCAAAAGCCACGCTCTCAGATGGGTTTCGTCGGCATAGTCCTGCGCGGCGGTCTGGTATTTCATGAACACGTCCTGCGTCACGTCCTCGGCGTCTTCCCGGTTGCGGCAAACGCTGAACGCGGCGGCGAATACCCGATCCGCATAGGTTTTATATGCTTGGTCAACTGGCAGTTTCATGATTCACTCCTGTGTTTGTGTGAAAGGGCCTTTCATAAACAATACGATTCAAAACGGCAAAAGGTTGCGTTTGCTGAAAAAATTTTTTTTCGGCGGCCGCTGTTTTCTGTTTGATTGACAGCGCCGTTTTCCTGTGATATGATGGATCGGGATGATTCTGTTCGGAGGTGCCGTATGAAAAAATATATCGGTTTGTTTCTTGCGCTGGCGCTCGCGTTCGCCGCGCTACCGGCGTCGGCTGCGCCGGCGCCCGATCTCACCTTTGCGGTGGCGAGCGACCTGCATTATAATCTGCCGGAGGAAAGCCTTACGCAGCTCACGGACGACCCCGTGTTCGGCTACGCCAACCGCCGCGCCGCCATGGAAAACGAGAGCGGCTTTATTATAGACGCGTTTCTTGCGGACTGCGCCGCAAAAAAGGCGGACTGCGTTCTGCTCAGCGGCGACCTTGCGGATAACGGCCGCAGCCTGCCGGAGGAGCACTACGCCGTGCGCGATAAGCTGCTGGCCTTTGAACAGGCTGCCGGCATAGAAGTTTACGTGATCAACGGCAACCACGATCTCGGCGCGGGCAGCAAAACGGATATCGCCGATTTCAAAGAGATCTATAAGGATCTGGGCTACGACCACGCCCTCTCCGCCCGGGCGGAGGATTGCTCCTACACCGCGGATCTGGGCGCAAAATACCGCCTGATCGCGCTGGACAGCTGCGACCCCACCGTTTCCACCGAAGACGGCATGAGCGCGGCGAAGATCGCCTGGGTGCTGAAAGAGGCGAAGGCCGCAAAAGCCGCGGGCCGCGCCACCATACTGATGATGCACCATAACCTGCTGGAGCACCTTCCCGCCCAGCGCATCATAAGCCATAACTTTATCGTGCGCGCCCACAATACCACTGCGGAGCTGTTTGCGGACGCGGGCATCCGCGT
Source organism: uncultured Clostridia bacterium (assembly GCA_946627725.1). GTDB lineage: Bacteria > Bacillota > Clostridia > Oscillospirales > Acutalibacteraceae > RUG806. The sequence continues at coordinate 23,320 of CAMOVW010000016.1, read as the reverse complement.
GGTGCTCACCGGACACGAGCATTGCTCGGACGCCGCCGCCTTTACCTCCGCCGCCGGAAATGAGCTTTACGATTTCGCCACCACGTCCCTCACCATGTACCCCCTCGCATACCGGCTGTTTTGCTGTACGGACGAAAAGATCTCCTATACCGCGCAGAATATAGAAAAGATCGATACCGCCGCCCTCTCCGCCGCCGTGCGGGGCTATACGCCCCGGCAGCTGGAGCTGATGGAAGCGGACCTGAACGCCTACGCGAAGCGGTTTCTGAAAAAGGGCGTGCAGTACCGCCTTACCCTGCAGCTGGATGCGGAAAAATCCGGCCTGAAGCAGGGCGGCGCGCTGTATAACTTGCTGGATACGGTTTACGGCAAGCTGAGAGAGCTGCTTGAAATGCCCCTTTACGGCCCCGGCAGCGCGGCGGAGGTCGCCGCTTCCTATCATATCGAGCTCCCCGTTACCCCCTATGAAACGGGCTGGGACCTTGCCACCGAATTCGTAGCCGCCCATTACGAGGGCAGCGAAAGCTTCGATCTGCGGGGGCCGGAGATCACCGCCCTGCTGCGCTTGGCAAGCGTGGTGCTCAAATACGTGCCGGACGGCGCCGTAAACAGCCTGCTTGCCGACGCGCCCGATTGGCTTGCCTCCGCCCTCACCCTTGCGCCGGTAAAGGAAGCCTGCCGCAGCGCATTCGGCGGCGTAACGCCGGGGGAGGTGTTCGTTGCGGCGCTGGTATCCGATTTGGTTTACGGCTTTACAAGCGATACCGATATCGACGATAACAACGGCGCTATCCCCGGGTACGGCCAAACCGACCGCGCCGCCGCGCTGGGCAATAAATTCAAGGCGTTTGTTCAAAAGCTGATCACGGTTTTAAAAAATTTTATCGCCGTTCTTACACGGCGATAACAGAAACAAAAACACGGCGTTTCGCGTCTGTTTGCACACAGGGTTACATTTATTGATTTTTTAATGCGTTTATTGCGTTGAGCACCTTCTTTTTATCCGCGCTCCACAGCGGTGAGAGAAGGTCTTTTTTTCTGCCGTCGCCGGTCAGGCGGTGCACGGCCACGTCGGGCGGCAGCATCGGCAGCAATACGGATAAGATATGCAGGTATTCTTTCATGGAAAGCGTATCGAATTTGCCCGCTTTCCAATCTTCCGCCAGGTCTGTGCCTTGCAAAACGTGCAGCAGCTGCAGCTTTACGCCGTTTGTGCCGCAGCGCAGCGCATAGCGCAGGGTGTTTTGCATATCTTCGGCGGTTTCCCCCGGCAGGCCGAGGATGATATGGGTAATCACGTATACGCCGATCTCACGCAGCCGTTTTACCGCGTGGGCGTACACGTCGTTTTCGTACCCCCGGCGGATGTAAACCACGCTTTCGGGCTTCACGGTCTGCAGGCCCAGCTCCACCCAAACGGGTTTGATTTGGTTCAGCGCCGCAAGAAGCCGTATTTTCTCGGGTTCGAGGCAATCCGGCCGGGTGGCGATGCTCAGCACGTCGATATCCGGCCGTTCGATCACGGGCAGAAAGATCTCCCGCAGCCGCTGCGCCGGGGCGTAGGTGCCGGTAAAGCTCTGAAAATAAGCGATATACCCGCCGTTTTTGTTTTTGGCCTCCACCCGGCGTTTCGCGTCTTCGATCTGCGCCGCAAGGTCGGCGCCGCGGGCGGCAAAATCCCCGCTGCCCGCGGCGGAGCAGAACACGCAGCCCCGCGTGCCCAAGGTCCCGTCCCGGGTGGGGCAGGTAAAGCCCCCGTCCAGCGAGAGCTTATACAGTTTTTTGCCGAAGGTTTCACGGCAGTAGTCGTTCATTGTGTACATACGGTTTCTTATATTCCCGAAAAATCGAATTCGGGCGTATATTCCTCTTTCGCGCTGCTCAGCTCCTGAACGTAAATATTCTCACGGCCCAGCAGGTAGAGGTAATCGGTCACCCGGTCGTATTCCTGCTGCGTCAGGCGGCGGTTGAGGCTCGGCTGCGGCAGTGCGAAGGGCGGCGGGGTATACTGGCTCATCACGCTGAGCAATATCTGTTCTTCGGTGAAGGTATCCGTGAGGATATCGATGCAGTCCAGCGAGTTTTCGATATAGCCGGGCAGCACCAGATGCCGCGCCAGCACGCCCTTTTGCAGAAGCCCGTCTTCATCCGTCGTCCAGTCGCCGGTCTGGCGGTACATCTCTTTGAGTGCGGCAAGGGCTACGGCAGGGTAATCCGGCGCGGCGGAAAGGCTTTTTGCCAGCGCGGGGTGGGCGTATTTGTAATCCGGCAGGTAAACGTCCACCAGCCCCTCCAGCATACGCAGCGTTTCCGTTTTTTCGTAGCCGCCGCAGTTGTACACCACCGGCACCGGCAGCTTTTCCGCCGCAAGGGCCTCGGCGATGCGGTCCGCGTAATGGGTGGGCGTTACCAGGTCGATGCATTCCGCCCCGTCAAAAATCAGTTCGTGAAAGATCTCCCGCAGCCGCGTTACGGTGATCTCTTTGCCCTTCTTTCCGGCGCTGATCTCCCGGTTCTGGCAGTATACGCACCTTAAATTGCAGCCGGTAAAAAATACCGTGCCCGCGCCGCCGTACCCGGCGATGCAGGGCTCCTCCCAAAAGTGCAGGCCCGCCCGGGCGGCGAAAAGTTCCGCGCCCATACCGCAGAACCCCACGCCCTGCGCGCGGTCGATATTGCATGCCCGGGGGCAGAGGTCACATTTGCCCATCGTTTACAAACCCCATACTTTCGTAGAATGCCGTCATTTGATCGGCGCAGAGTACATACGGCGTTTTTGTTTGTTCCAGCGCCAGCCGAACGCAGGCCGAAACGCAGCGGCGGGCACAGCCCCTGCCGCGGTACGCGGGCCGCGTAAACACGTCCCCGATCAGCGCGGTATCCCCGTTTTGCGCCGTGATACAGGCGAAAGCCGCCGGATCGTTATCCGCCCTGATGCAGAACCCGGCGGCGAACCCGTCCCGCATGGCTCTGGCGCGATAAACGTAACGCGCTTCGTTATCGGGTGAGAGAGCGCCTTCCCCCAGCGTTTTGTACAAGGCAAGCGCGTCGCGCAGGTCCATGGAAAAGGCCTCGTATTTTTGCGGAAGCCCTCCGGCGTACCGCAGCAGGCGCAGCCCCGGGTAAGGCGGCAGCCCCGCCTGGTTTGTAACGGTGATATCGCCGTTCATAAACACCGCGCTCACGATCTCGCCCGCCCCGTTTTCGGCGCAGAAGAAGCGCCCCTCCGGCAGATTGGACTCGTTGAGGCGCAAAAACGTATACATTTCCGCGCCGGCGATCCCCTTTTCGCAGAAGGCCAGCGCTTTTTTGATCTGTTCGCCCGCGGGCGTTTTAAACGTCGCCGTTTCCATCGGCAAAGCGAGCGGCAAGCTTTTCGGCAAGGGCGCGCATGGCGAGGGCGTCGCGCAGGTCGCACACCGAAGAGGGGGAGTGGATATAGCGGGTGGGCACGTTCAGCGTAACGGTTTTTATCCCCCTGCCGCTCACGTGCACGCTGCCCGCATCGTTGCCGCCCGCCACGGCGGTTTTCACCTGCGCCGGTATGCCGTTTTCTTCCGCCACGGCAAGCGCTCTCCGGAACAGCGCCGGGGCGTAAACGGTGGCGCGGTCCATCATGGAAACGCACACCCCTTCGCCCGGCACGCTCACCCGCGCGCCGTCCTTCACGTCCGCCACGTCCGCGGCGGTGGTGCCCTCCAGCACAATGGCGTAATCGGGCTGCAGGGCAAAGGCGGCGGTCTTCGCGCCCCTGAGGCCCACCTCTTCCTGTACGGTAAAGCAGAACACGGTATCGTATTCCACACCCTTTTCGATCATATCCAGCATCACGGCGCAGCCGACGCGGTCGTCGATGGCCTTTGAGAGGATCTTATGTTCGCCCAGTTTGGTATATTCGCTGATAAACACGGCGGTATCGCCGGGGCGCACCAGCGCTTCGGCCTCTTCACGGGAGGCGGCGCCGATATCGATCAGCAGATCCGCCGTCTCAGGGGCGGCAAGGCGCTCCTCCGCGCCGCACAGGTGCATGGGCTTTACGCCGATCACGCCCGGGGTGCCGTTTTCAAACCGCAGGGCCTTGCCCGCCAGCGTGGTACCCTGAATGCCCCCCACGGTGGTAAAGGCGATCAGCCCGTCCGGGCGGATATACGTTGCCATCACGCCCACCTCGTCCATATGGGCGAACAGCGCCACGGTTTTTTTCGCGGGCTTTGCGCCCTTTACCCGCACGGTCAGGTTGCCCATGGGGTCGATATGATATGCATGCCCGCCGATGCGGGAAATGATAAAGTTTCTGATCTCGTCCTCTCTGCCGGAGGTTCCGTTCAGAAGGCAGAGTTCTTTTAACAGCCGTTCCATTATTCCGCCCCCTCTGCAATGTATGCGGCAAGCGCTTTCGCCGCCGCCTCGATATCGCTCAGCTGTACGGTCTCCGCCGGGGTGTGCATATTGCGTATGGGTATGCTCATCAGCCCAACGGCCTTGCCGCAGCCGGCGATCCCTGCCACGTCCGCGTCCGTGCCGGTGGAGCGGCCCATCACCTCTACGGTATAGGGGATCTCCGCTTTTTTCGCGGCGGCGATCATACCGTCCGATACCCGGCGGGTAACGATCGGCGACACGCCGATGCGCGCGCCGCTGCCCATGGGGGCGCTTTCGCTCTCTTTTACGCCGGGGGCCGCCGCAAAGGTGGTATCGATGGCGATGGCGGTGGGGCAATTTGAAACGAACGCCGCCGTGGCCGCGCCCCTCTTGCCGGTTTCCTCCTGCGCGGTGAGCACAAGCTCCACACGTTTGTCGGTTTTGCCCCGCAGCAGTTCGGCGGCCAGCAGCGCCGCCGCCGCGCCGGCGCAGTTGTCAAGATACGGGGCGGCTACCCGCCCGCCGGCCAGCGGCAGCAGGGGCGCGGTAAACTGAATTCTGTCCCCCGGGCGCACCAGTGCGCGGATCTCTTCATAGGGCACTCCGCAATCCACGGTCAGTCGATCCACCGGCAGGGCCTTTTTCGCGTCCTCCGGCTTTGCCAGATGGGGCGGGGTGCTCACCACCACGCCGGGCAGCGGGCTTTTGCCGTATACCGTCACCCGCGCGGCGGGGGCGATGCGCGCATCCACGCCCCCTATGGGGGAAATCCTTAAAAACCCGGTGGCTTCGTCGATCTCTGTCACAATGCAGCCGATCTTATCGGCGTGGGCAAGCAGCAGAACGCCGCCCTCCGCTTCTTCGTTCATTACCGCCTTCAGGTTGCCGAGGCTTTCATCCTGCGCAAAGGTAAGCCCGGCAGCGGCGGCGCAGCGGTTTACGGCTTCAAGCATACCGCCCTCGCATCCGCTCACCCCCGGCGCATTCGTCAACACTTTCAATACTTCTTTTAAATTCATTAATTCCTGACTCCTTATTCCTGATTCAGCAATGCGGCCGCCTTATTTCAGAATATTATCCAGCACCATGGAGTAGCTGCCCAAAAACTCCTCCGTAAAGATCTCCGCCTCGGGGCAGTCCATCTTTTTCAGGGCTTTTAAGGTGGCGCGCTCGGCGCTCATAAATTCTTTGTTGCCGCTGTTCTTCTCTTCAATGCATTTGATCAGCGCGCTGATCTTATCCGCAGCCTTTACCAGCTTATACAGCTCGGCGGTTTCATCCGGCGCCACCAGCGGGGCGTACTCCGCCTGCAGATCCTGAGGCAGGGTGCCCACAATGGCGACGGCCGCCGCCTGCTCGATCTCGCCGAAGGCGCGGCGGATCTCCGGGTTATAATATTTTACGGGCGTGGGCATATCGCCGGTGAGGATCTCGGGCATATCGTGGTAAATGCCCAGCACGGCGGCCCGGTCCGCATTGTAATTTTTGCCGAGGCGTTTGTTGCCGATCAGCGCCAGCGCGTGGGCGATGGCGGCCGTATCCAGCGAATGGGCGCTCAGGCTCTCTGCCCGCACGTTGCGCATCAGCGCCCAGCGGTTCATGTTCTTCATTCTGGAAAACAGCGCGAAAAAGTGACTTGCCATGGCGTTTCCCTCCTTTACGCAGATATTGTAATACACCCCGGCCGGAATTGCAAGCCGAATTTGGAGCGGGACGGAAATCGGGAATCCGTTGAGTTCCTTTTTTTATTTCTTGACAAATAAATATTAATTTAATATAATAATAAGCTGAGTAAGTTTTAGTTGCTGAAAGGAGAGATACCGTAATGGCAGGCGAAGAAGAAATAAAAGACATCTACGGTGCCCTCACAGAAAAGATATATCATCAAGAGCGCATCAAGCAGTCGGATTTTGACCGCTATAACGTAAAACGCGGTCTGCGCAACGCAGACGGCACCGGCGTGATCGCCGGCATCACCAAAATATGCAGCGTTGAGGGCTATTATATCGACGACGGCGAGCGTATTCCCAAAAACGGCAAGCTGATCTACCGCGGCGTGGATCTTTACGATTTTGTGGCGGGCTGCAAAAAAGACGACCGCTTCGGTTACGAGGAGCTGGCGTTTCTTTTGCTGTTCGGCCAACTGCCCACCGAAAGCGAGCTGAAGGATTTCAGCGCCCTGCTGGGGGCCAGCCGCGAGCTGCCCTTCGATTTTGTGGAGGACGTGATCATGCGCGCCCCCTCGCCCAATATCATGAACAAGATGGGTTCCTCCGTAAACGCCCTTTACGCTTACGATGAGAATCCGGACGATATCTCCGTAGAGAACGTGCTGCGGCAGTCCGTAAAGCTGATCGCCCAGCTGCCGGTGATCATGAGCTACGCCTATCAGGTGAAGCGCCGTTTCTATTACAGAAAGAGCATGTATATCCACCAGATCAAGCCCGAGCAGACCACGGCGCAAACCATACTCAATTCGCTGCGCAGCGATAAAAAGTTTACGGATGAAGAGGCCAAGCTGCTGGATCTGTGCCTGATGATCCACGCGGACCACGGCGGCGGCAACAACTCCACCTTTACCACCCGCTGCGTCACCTCCTCCGGCACCGATACCTATTCCGCCATCTCCGCCGGCATCGCCTCGCTTAAGGGCTTCCGGCACGGCGGCGCAAACATCAAGGTGACCGAAATGGTAGAGGATATCAAGGCAAACGTATCCGATATCACGGATGAGGACGAGGTAGAGGCCTATCTGCGCCGCATCGTGCGCAAAGAGGTGGGCGACGGCTCCGGCCTGATCTACGGCATGGGCCACGCGGTATATACCCTGTCCGACCCCCGCGAGGTGCTGCTGAAGGCCAACGCCGAAACCCTTGCCAAAGAAAAGGGCTTTGTGGACGAATGGACCCTGCTCGATATCATCGAGCGCGTCTCTCCCCGCGTATTCCGTGAAGAAAAGCATCTGAACAAACCCATGTGCGCCAACGTGGATCTGTATTCCGGCCTCATATATAAAACGCTGGGCATCCCCATGGATCTGTATACCCCCATGTTTGCCATCGCCCGTGTGGCGGGCTGGTGCGCCCACCGGCTGGAAGAGATCGTTACCAGTACCAAAATCATCCGCCCCGGCTATAAGAGCCTTGCCGGGCATAACGCGTATATCCCGCTGGAGCTTCGCGCAAAGGAGGAAAAAGAATGAAACTGAAAGGCGCCGCCAAAAATATGTCCCCCAAATTCCCCGTGCTGATGGCCGCTGCGCTGGGCTTTCTTCTGGTGCTGCTGCGGCTTTACCAGAGCCTTAAAGCCATAGATCCTTCCACCGGCTTTTTCACCGCCGCGGCCGGTTTTACCAAGCCGCTATTCTATATCCTCGCTGCGGTGATCGCCCTGGGCGTGCCGCTGGTTTGCTGGCTGTGCCCGCTTTCAAAGGCGGAATATATCGCCGCCGTAAAAAATATCCCCCACGCGATCACAAGCATTCTGTTGGCCGCCGCCATCGGTTATGATTGCTATGCGGTCAAAAACGCCTCCGGTCAGGCCGTAAACAATTCCGTGCGGCACATCCTCGCCCAAAGCGGCGACCGTCTGACCGTTGCAGCCGTTATTATGGGCGTGCTGGCGTGTATCGCGCTTGTGCTCGGCGCGATATCCTTCATCACAGGCAAGGAAGTTGTAAAGGCGGTAAAAGTGCTTCAGCTTGCCCCCGCGCTGTGGGCGCTGTGCAAGTGCATGGGGTATTTTTCCGTCAACGCCAGCTATATCAACAATTCCGCCATGCTGCTGTGCATTTTTGCGGACGTGTTCCTTATGATCTTCCTCTTTGAATATTCCCGCAAGGTATCCGGTATCGCAGGGGACGGCAACTCTCCGTCGTTTCTCTCCACCGCGCTGGTTACGGCTATATTGCAGCTTTCCGCCGCCGTTACCGGTATCGTGGGCGCGGTATGGCAGGGCGGGGCGTTTTTGCACGCGGGGTTTGCGGCTTACCGCATCGGCGCCGCGCTGTTCGCGGTAACCGCCATCGTTCTGTTTTTCAAAAACAAGGTGCCGGATTACGTTCCCGCAGCCCCCGCCATTGAAACCTATCCGCTCCCCTCGGAGGACGGCGCCGCCGCGCCCGGGCAAGCAGATGAAGCTTGACGAGATCTTCTGCGGGCTGCCTTACGGCTTCTCGTCCTTTGCCGCGGTAAAGGACCGGCTGATCGAGTGCCGCGCAAAGGCCCGGCTGCCGCAAAATGCCGAAACCGTGATCAGCGTGCTGTTTCCCTATTATCTCGGGGAAGAATACTATAAGAACGCAAACGTCTCCCGCTACGCGGTGAGTGCGGATTATCACATTATCACCGGCGGCATTATGGAGCATATCGTTTCCGCCCTGCGCGAGACCTACCCCGAAAATACGTTTGAATATTTTGTGGATAATTCCCCGCTGCCCGAGGTGCGCTGCGCCGCCGCGGCAGGGCTTGGGGTGATCGGCAGAAACGCGCTGTTCATCAGCCCCGTTTACGGCTCGTGGGTGTTTCTGGGCGAAATCGTAACCGATAAATATTTTCCCCCCGCCGCGCCCGCCGAAAATTTCTGCGTGGGCTGCAGCAAATGCGTATCCGCCTGCCCCGTGGGCGCCATCGGCGATACGGGCGTTACGCCGGAAAAGTGCCTTTCCTATCTGTCGCAAAAAAAAGGGGAGCTGGATCCCGCCGTGGCGCAGAAAATGGTTGAATATAACTGCGCCTGGGGCTGCGATATCTGCCAAAAGGTGTGCCCCATGAACGCAGGCGCCCGCCTTACCCCCATAGAAGCATTCTTCGATACCGCCCGCCCCTACGTTACCGCCGCCGATGAGATCGAAGGCCGCGCCTTCGCCTGGCGGGGCAAAAAGGTGATCGAGCGCAATCTTGAGGCGCTGAACGCCTCAGAAAAAACATCCGAATAATCGTATCATTTCAGCCTTGAAGGAGGGCGTTTATGAAGTTGATTATCGCAATCGTCAACCGGGACGATTCCACAGAGTTGATCCACAGGCTCAATAAGGCCGGTTTTATGTCCACACGGCTTTCCACCACCGGCGGTTTTCTGCGCGCCGGCAATATCACCCTTTTGATCGGCACCGACGAAGGGAAGGTGCCCCGGGTGATCGATATCCTGCGGGAATGCTGCTCGCAGCGGGCGGAGATCATTCCCGGCGCCTCCGGCAATTATACCGAGCGTTTCTTCGCTGCTCTGCCGGTGGAGGTCAGAGTGGGCGGCGCTACGGTGTTTGTGGTGGACGTGGAACAGTTCATTAAAATGTGACCCATGCTGTTCGATTTCCCCGAGATCCCGCAAACCACAAAGGCGCGGGTGCGCGGCCTTGCCGAAAGGGGCCGCCTGCCCCAGAGCATCCTGCTTACCGGCGGCAGCGAAAAGCTGCGTGAAAAATGCGCGCTGGACCTTGCCGGCGCGGTGGTCTGCGATAATAAAAATAACGGCGCGCCCTGCGGCAGATGCCCCGCCTGCAAAAAGCTGAAGGCGGGCTCCCATCCCGACGTGATCCCGGTGCGTCCCGAAAAAGACAGAAAGAACGTATCTGTGGCTGCGGTGCGCGAGCTGGTGCTGGATCGGCTCTACGTGGCGCCCAACGAGGCCCCGGATAAGGTATATATTTTTTACACGGCGGGGGAATTGAGCCCCCTGATCCAGAACACGCTGCTCAAAACCATTGAGGAGCCGCCGCCCTATGTGATGTTTCTGCTGCTGAGCGAGCAGCGCGATACGCTTCTTACCACCGTGATTTCGCGGGTAACGGAGTTTACCTTGGGGGACGTGCTGAGCGCGGAGCGAAAAAACAAGGCGGAAGAGATCGCCGGTATCGCGCTGGGCGTGGCCAAAGCGCTTGCGCGGGGCAGCGAATATGATCTTATGGTGAGCACCGCGCCCCTTACCAAAAACCGGGCGCTGATGAAAAAAACGGCGGAAAAGCTGATCTTGTATCTGCGGGACGCCGCCGCCTACGGGCAGAGCGAGCCGCTGGGCGGCAGCGATGAGGCCGCCGTAATGCTGCACGCGGCGTTTACCCTGCCTCAGCTCTATTCGCTGAAAGATACTTTGGAGCAGCTGGCCTCCTTCGCCGCTGCCAACGCAAACGAAAATCTGCTGCAAACGCTGTTTTCTTCACGGCTGTTTGAAGCAAAGCAAATCAAAGACCGGTCGGAAACCGCCGGCCGCTGAATAAGGTGAACTATATGTCTGAAGTGATCGGAGTAAAATTCAAAGAAGCCGGCAAGGTCTATTATTTTGACCCCGCCGGCAATCAGGTGCATAAAGAGCAGAAGGTGATCGTTGAAACGGTGCGCGGCGTTGAGTGCGGTATCTGCGCCACCCCCAATACCGAGGTGCCGGATTCCGAGATCGTAAAGCCCCTGAAAAGCATCCTGCGCGTGGCCACCAACGAAGATCTCGCCACCCTTGCGCGCAATAAAGAAAAAGAGAAAAAGGCCTACGACATCTGCCGCCAGAAGATCGCCCAGTTCGGGCTGGATATGAGCCTTGTGGAGGTGGAATACACCTTCGACGGGTCCAAGATCCTGTTCTTCTATACCGCGCCGGAGCGGGTGGATTTCCGCGAGCTGGTAAAGAGCCTCGCCTCCGTGTTCCGCGTGCGCATCGAGCTCAGGCAGATCGGCGTGCGGGATGAGGCCCGTATGCTGGGCGGCCTCGGCCCCTGCGGCAGGCCCTTCTGCTGCAGCGAGTTTCTGCACGATTTTCAGCCCGTATCCATTAAAATGGCAAAGGAGCAGGGCCTGTCGCTGAACACCATCAAGATCTCCGGCACCTGCGGGCGGCTGATGTGCTGCCTGAAATACGAGCAGGATTCTTACGAGTATCTGCTGAAGCACACCCCCAAGGTGGGCGCCATTGTGGATACCGGCGACGGCCGCGGCACGGTGGTGGAGAACAACCTTCTCACCGGCATGCTCAAAGTAAAGCTGGACCGCCATCCCGACGCCGCCCCCACCGCCTTCCACCGGCGCGACGTAAAGCTGATCAAAGATTCCCAGATCCGCGTCAACAAAGCCGAACTGGAAGCCCTCGGCTCCATTGAATAAACAAAAAAGGTCTTCACGGATTTTCGTGTAATAAAACAAATTGCAGTTTGGCGCGCAGTTACTACGGTAGGGCGGCATTTCATGCCGCGTTAATTATTGTGTCTGCGGGTTCTGCTATGTTAATGCAATTAGCTGTATCAGACACAATAATTTTATAATCAATATAACCTTATTTTGAAGACTTGAAGTACTGCAAACGCTTTTTTGTACCTTGTTGATATAAGGTGTGCGCCTTCGGCGCAATTGAAAATTACAAAAGGATGCAAGCTGAATATGTCAACGAAAATATATTCCGTCCTTTTGTAATTAACGCGGCATAAAATGCCGCCCTACCAAAAGTAACACAGCGATAAATTATAATTTACCAATTACACGGATTTCCGTGAAGACCCACAAAAAAAGTCGCCTGCGTCCCTCAACAGGAGCAGGCGGTTGTTTTTTATGCGGTAAATTCATTTTTCATTTTTAATTGTGTCAACGGCGCGCAGCCCTTCCCCCGGTTACAGCGTCCCCTTGCCGTGGCAGAAGGGGCAGTCTTTCTTTTTCTGCCCGCTGCAGTCCGGGCAGCCGCTGGTTACGGTGCCGCCGCCCGCGGCGTAGCGCTCTATGGTGCCGGCGCCGTTGCAGGTACCGCAGGTCACTTTGCCGTCGCCGTCGCAATAAGAGCAGATCGAACCGGCCATTTTTTCCGTTGTGCCGTTTTCACCGCCGCCGTTTCCGCCGCCGGCGCGGGCGTCGTCAATGGATTGTTTGCTGCTGCCCTCGGTTGCCGCGGTGATATCGAACGCGCAGAGCATTTCAACGGTTTCGGGGGCGGAATCGAATTCAGCGGCGATATAAAACACCGCAAGCTTGCCTTTTTCATAGATCAGCGCCCGCACAAAGGCCTTTGTAATGCCGCCGGATTTATCCTCGGTAACTACCGCGTAACGGTCGTTGTGGCAGAACAGCAGCGCGGTCTGCCAGCTGAACATGCTGATCCCGTTGATGGTATGCACGTCATTCTTCACCCAGCCCTGAAATTCATTGCCTGCCTTCAGCTCCTGTTCGGTGAGCGCGTCGCCCTGCTTCAGATAGTTTTCGCGGTAACGGAAGCCCATGGAATCCGCGCGGTCATAGTCCCGCACAAAGAAATTGAGTACCTCAAGGTCGGTGGTGCGGTGTACGTCGGTCGGCACGGTGTATGTGCTGCCGCCGTAGATCACCATGGCCTCCCCCAGCTTGGTTTTCAGGCGGCCGTCGGTGGTTTCAAAGTTTTTGCCGTCGCTGTAAAGCCCGGCCTTCGCCGAAAGCCCCGCGTAGCTCATATCCGCGTTGCTGCCGCCGAAACGAATGCCGAAATCGGTCTCCTTCAGTTCGGAATCGTATACGATCTGCCCGTTCAGGTTGTTTCTGTCTATACTGCACCAGCAGCAGACGTTGCCGGGCTTGCCGGAATCATTATACTGCAGACCGATTTCGGGGCTTATGTTGGTACGGGTGTCGATCAGCGTTGTGCTGTTAAAGCTCTTTTCATAGCTGAATTCATAGGTGTCGGCCACCTGAAAACCGTTCTGCTTCAGCATTTCGATGTATGCGGTATAAACCTCGAAATCAGAGGCGGAGCCGGAAATGGAGCGGATGTGGCGGCCGGGGGCGTCGCTGGGCTCTTTGTATCCCAGGCGGCCGTTTGCGAAATGTACGATATCCTGCAGTTCTCCGGCGCCGGGGGCAGCGGCCTGCGCGTCTTCGCCGCCCAGCGGTTCGGCCGCCAGCTTCATCCGGCCGTCGATAATGACGTCTTCGGAGCCGCCGTTTTTGCATCCGGCGAACAGGCCCGCCAGAAGCAGCAGAACAAGGGTTGCACACAATACTTTTCTTTTCATAAAAAAATCCCTCCCCGGCAAAAAAACCGAGAAGGGAAACGTGCAAGATATCGGTTTCCTTACCGCATATTTATATTCGCTGTGCCGGAGCGCACTTTTTTTGTCGGTTTTCCGGCCGCAAGTACATCATACGGCGTGCCGACGCTGCAAAATCAAGGGGGCGAACCGCTTCAGTTTGCAGGAACCGGGTTTTTCAGCGTGTAGGTCATCTCGCACATGGCGTCTTCCATGGTATCGTATTTCCACTCGCTGCGGTAGAAGTCTCTGGCGCGCACAACCACTTCGTTTTCGTAGATCTCCACCTCCACGCCTACGCCGGTATCATCGTAAACTTCGTCGTCGTCGCCTGCAAGTTGGGTGATGCGGGGCAGATAGATCTCGGGATACCCGTCGGAATCATGGAAGCTCCAGAACAGGTACATCGGCATATGGGTGTGGCCCACAAAGCTGAACAGATCGTGCTCTTTGTTATATTCCGCCAGCATATCGGTCAGGCGGCTGGTGTAGTCGCCCAGCTCGGTGATGGTGTCGTCCGCGGGGTAGTGCGAGAACACAAACACGGGCTTGCCGCTTTCGGCGGCCTCGGCCAGCACGTTTTCAAGCCACGCAAACTGCGCCTCGGTCATGGTCATATCGTATACCAGCTGATCCTCCATGCCCAGCATGATAAAGTAATAGCCGTCGATCACCTCGTAATAATAGGGGCGGTCCAGATCTTTGCCGAAAAAGGCCTTTGTGTAGTCGTACCAGCGGTTCTGCAGCTTTTCGTAGTCGCCTTTGCCGTTGCCGATATCGTGGTTGCCCATCACGGGCAGCACCTTCTGGTCCTTCAGCAGCAGGGCAGCGGTGCCGTGGAACAGCATATTTTCAATGTTTTGGCCGTTCATGGTGTTGTCGCCCAGAAATACCACCGCCGCGTTGCCGCTGCGGTTCTTTGTCACGTCCTGCAGGCTGCGTTCGTAAACCTTATAGCGGGTGAAGTTGGTGCCTTCGATATGGGTATCGGAGATCACGGTAAAGTTGAGCTTGCAGTTTTCGGGATCTTTCACGTCATAAGATTCCCCCGGAGAGGTGGCGCAGAACAGAACCATAACCGTGGCAACGATCACGGAAACAGCGCGAAGAAAAACAGATTTGATCATAAACAGGTCCTCCGTAATGTTAATATAATTATTTTAACATTAAATATATAATATGTCAAAGAAAAAACAAAAAATGTTTTACTTTACAACAAGCCGCGGTGTTGTTATAATGGAATCAAATACAATATCAGGAGGCAGCATCATGCGAATCAAAAAGGTTATGTCACTGTTCCTGGCAATTGTTCTTCTGTACGTCGCCTGTCTGCCGGTTCTTGCGGCGCAGGGCGATGGGCAGTATAAAAACGTGATCATCATGATCGGCGACGGTATGGGCGAAAACCATCTGCTTCTGGCGGAAGAATACGGCCATACCCTGTTCATGAACACCAAATACGATCTTCGGGGGCAATCAAAAACAAGGTCGCTTTCCCATCTGGTTACCGACAGCGCTGCGGGCGGGACCGCCCTTTCCTGCGGGGTGCGGGTGATCAATCAAACCGTAGGCGTGCTGGGATACGACCCGCTGGGGATGTTCACGCGCCCCGTTTCCATCACCGAAGCTGCGGCGCGGCACGGTATGCGCACCGGCATCGTTACTACCGACCTTACCAGCGGCGCAACGCCGGCCTCTTTTACAACCCACGTATTATACCGTAAGCAGAACGAAAAGATCTCGCAGCAGCAGCTGGAAAGCGAATTCGACCTGATCTGGGGCGCAAAAGAAAGCGCCGTAACGCCTCAGGCCGCGCGTGCCCACGGCTTTAAGTACGTAACCACCAAAAACGAAATGGAAGCGCTGCGGCCCGGCACACGCAGCTTCGGGCAATTTTCATCCGATTGCTGGCATGCCGAGATGGATCCGGACAGCGACGCGCCCAGCCTTGCCGAAATGAGCGTAAAGGCCATTGAACTTTTGAAACGGGGAAATTCCGAAGGCTTCTTCCTGATGATAGAGGGGGCGCACATCGATAAGCGTTCTCACCGTTCCGACGGACTGAAAAAGGATTTTGACGAAAAAAGAGAAGAAACCGTGGATGCGGTCGTGGGGTTTGATAACGCCGTAAAGGCGGCGGTAGACTTCGCCCGTTGGGACGGCCACACCGTAGTGCTGGTTACGGCGGACCATGAAACAGGCAATCTCTACCGCGACGGCGGGCGGATGCGGTTCCATTCCGATGAGCACACCGGTAAAAACGTTCCCGTTTTCGTGTTCGGCGCGGCAAACCTGTTCAAGCCGGGCGAGGCGGTGGAAAACTACACGATCCCCGGGCGGCTGACCGCCCTTTTGGGTTGGAAGCCGTATGAATTCCCGCAAACGCAGGCCGGGCCGTGGAGGAAGCGGCTGCGCGGCATGTCCGGCAAAGCGGCCTGATCAAACCAAATCACACAATAAAGGAGATATTTCATGAATTGCACAAAATGCGGCGCCGCGATCGAGCCCGGTTGGAATGTATGCCCGGCCTGCGGCGCGTCGGTTCCATCCAACGCCGTAAACGGTTCTCTGCAGCAAGGTGATGCCACGCTGTATAACGGCCGTCCCCCGCAGAATCCGGCGCCCCGACAGGGCGGCTTTCCGCAGCAAAACAGACCGCCGCAGCCAAACGGCTTTTCACAGCACCCCGGCGCACCCCGGCAGGGCGGCTTTCCGCAGCAGGGCGGCGCGCCGCTGCAAACCGGATATCCCCGGCAAAACGGCTATCCGCTGCAGGGCTACCCGCCGCAAAACGGCGGTACCGGGCAAACGCTTGTGCCTCCCGCGCCCGATAAAAAGAAGAACGTAACGTCTGTTCTGATTATTGTGTTTGCGATCGTTCTGGTGATTGCCACCGCCGTCACCGTAGCGATATTGCTGCTGAATAATAAAGATGAAGCAAAGCCGGACGAAACCACCACGTCCGCCGCGGAAGAGGCGATCGCCGAACCCACCGAAGAGGTAACGCAGGAAACCATCCCCGTGCCGTCTGCAGCACCGTCGAAATACCCGACAGGCACATACCGCAACAGGGCTTCGCAGCGCATCAACATCCGCGCCGGACACAGCACCGGATACGATATCATCGGCAAGATCCCCGTGGGCGGCAGCGTGTACGTTTCCGAAGTGTACGAGGATATTTACGCCGTATCCGAAAACGTGCGCTGGTGGGGCAAGGTATCCTACAACGGCGTAACCGGCTGGGCGGCAATGTACTATATGACGCCCAACTGATACCGCCATATTTCCGTAAAATGAAAGAGACCCCCCCTTTGCGCGGGGCCTCTTTTTCGGTTTTTAAAGGGGCTGGGAATACGGAGGAAGGAAGCAGAGGTTTTATTGCTGCTGATACTGTTCATGTAAATACATTTCAATTTCTGAACTCGGCTATCACTCCTGAATGATGCTTAAAATCCAATCCATCCAAAGCCAACACTGCCCGCATTGCGGAAAAAGCCGCGTAATAAGATCGGTTTGCAGCAGTCTTATAGTCTCCGATCTGAACAAGAGCATCTGCCGATTGCAGCCGTTCTTTTGCAACGGTCAACCGATGCCGTGAGAGATTGATAACGTTTTCATTAAGCAACCCTGACGCCCTCCTTCATTACATTCTGGTAGAAAGGAAGCACGTCAAGATACTTGTTGAACGTTTCAATATCCTTGACGGTGGCTGAAATCAGCAAATCATATTGAAGACCGAGTTCGGACTCAACATGGATGATCGGCTGTTTGTATTTCCACAGATCTTCCGGAGCGATCTCTTTCACCAGAATCATGACGTCAACATCCGATTCCGGCGTATAGTCTCCTCTGGCATAGGAACCGTATAGAATCACAGATTCAAGTTTTTCGCCGAAGACTTCTTTTGCGGTCTCGGCAATTTTTGAAAGAATAAGATGCAATTCATTCTTTGTACACATGAAAATCACTCCGTTTTCCCTTTATTAGTATAGCCTACTACAGTGCTTATGCTCTGCCGGATCTGATCAGAAGCGACTCACGATACTGTTCCGCAGGCGCAGCGTCAACAAATTCAACCGTTTTAACATAGTTTTTTACGTTTCACTGCTCCGCATTCAGCACGTCCTCCAGCAGGGCTTTGAGGGCGTCCATGCCTTCGCCGGATTCGGCGGAGGTTTCGATCACGGCCCTTGCGGGGGCGAGTACGGGCAGGGCGGAAAAATATTCGCTCTGCTTTTTGCGCTCCGTGGGCTTCAGCTTATCGCGCTTGGTGAGCGCCACGGCGAAGGGATAGCCGCTTTCGGTGAGAAAATTCAGCATCACGAGATCGTCTTTTGTGGGCGGGTGGCGCATATCCAGCAGCTGCACCACAAGGCGGATATCCCGCTGCCCGGCAAAATAGCCCTCCATCAGCTCGCTCCAGCGCAATATCTCCGCCTTGGAGCGTTTGGCGTAGCCGTAGCCCGGCAGATCGGCAAAGCGCACGTCCGCCGCGCGAAAGAAATTGACCGTGGTGGTTTTGCCCGGCACGGCGCTGACCCGCGCCAGATTGCGCCGGTTGAACAGCTTATTGATCAGCGAGGATTTGCCCACGTTGGATTTGCCGGCAAACACGATCTCGGGCAGATCGGAAGGGGGCAGCTGACCGGCGGTGCCGTAGGCCGCCTCAAAGGCCACGTCGTTAAACTTCAACACGGTTCCCTCCCCGTTCGCGTTTTTTCGGGATCGGCGGCGCTTTGCGCTGCGGCGTTTCGGCGGGGGCTTCGGCCTCTGCCTGCGGCGAGGGCAGCAATACCGCCTCAAGCACCTCGTCCGCGCACTTAACGGGCACGAACACAACCTTTTCTTTTACGGCGTCGTCCACCTCCGCAAGATCCGGCTCGTTGGCCTTGGGGATGAACACGGTGCCGATGCCCTCGCGGTAAGCAGCCATGCTCTTTTCGCGCAGGCCGCCGATGGCCATCACCCTGCCGGTGAGGCTGATTTCGCCGGTCATGGCCACGTCCGCGCGGGCGGGGCGGCCGGTAAGGGCGGAGGCAAGCGCCACGGTAACGGTGATACCGGCGCTGGGGCCGTCTTTTGGCACGGCGCCCTCGGGGAAATGGATATGGATATCTCTGTTTTTATAAAAATCGGGGTCGATACCCAGCGCGGCGGCGCGGCTGCGCACAAAGCTGAGGGCCGCCCGGGCGGATTCCTTCATCACGTCGCCCAGCGAACCGGTAAGCTCCAGCTTGCCGGAGCCCTCCATCTGCAGCACTTCCACCTGCAGCATCTCGCCGCCCACGCTGGTCCAGGCGAGGCCGTTCACCACGCCCACAAGGGGCTCTTTGAGCTTATCCTCTTCACGGTATTTTTTTACGCCGAGGTAGGTTTCAAGGTCCTTTTCGCCGATATCGAGGCGGGTGGTATCGCCGGAGGCCAGCCGAACGCTCTCTTTGCGGCAAAGCGAAGCGAGCTTGCGCTCCAGCACGCGCACGCCTGCCTCGCGGGTGTAGCCGTCGATCACGGCGCGGATGGCGCCGTCGGTAATGCGCAGCTCTTTTTTGGTGAGGTTATGCAGCTTCATCTGCTTGGGCAGAAGGTGGCGCTTGGCGATCTGAAACTTTTCCTCATAGGTATAGCCGGGCAGATCGATGATCTCCATACGGTCCCGCAGCGCATCCGGGATGGCGTATTTATCGTTGGCGGTGGTAAGGAACAGCACGCGGGAGAGATCCACCGGCATATCGATATAGTGATCGCGGAAAGAGAAGTTCTGCTCGCTGTCAAGCACCTCAAGCAGGGCGGAGGCGGGGTCGCCTTTGTAATCGTTGCCCAGCTTATCCACTTCGTCCAGCAGAATCAGCGGGTTCTGGCTTTTGGCCTCGATCAGCGCGTTTACGATGCGGCCGGGCATACTGCCGATATAGGTGCGGCGGTGGCCGCGGATCTCGCTTTCATCGTGTACGCCGCCCAGCGCCACGCGCACGTAGTTGCGGCCGGTGGCGGAGGCGATGCTTTTGGCGATGCTGGTTTTGCCCACGCCGGGCGGGCCGGCAAGGCAGATGATCTGCCCCTTCAGATCCGGCGCCACCATCAGGGCGGCAAGCATTTCGGTGATGCGCTCTTTTACGTCCTTCAGGCCGTAATGATCGCGCTCCAGCACCTTTTGGGCTTTAGGCAGGTTTTTGTTTTCTTTGGTGTAGATCCCCCACGGGATCTCGAGGCATTTTTCTATGTAACTGCGGATCACGTGGCTGTCGGGCGAAGAGGAAGAGAGCTTGCGCATCCGCTCCAGCTCCGCCTTCAGCTTTTCTTTGTGCTCCTCCGGCATGCCGGAGGCTTTGATTTTTTCCGCCAGCACGGCGCAGTCGTCCGCTTCGGTTTCGCCAAGCTCTTCGTTGATGGCGTGGATCTTCTCGCGCAGGTAGTATTCCCGCTGGTTTTTATCCATCAGCTCCTCTACCCGGTCGCTGAGCTCGTTATCCAGCGCAAGGATCTCGCTCTCGTAGGCGAGGATCACGCACATTTTTTCGATACGAAGGAACACGTTCAGCTCCTCCAGCAGGGCGTATTTATCCTCAAACCGGGTGAGCACGTTGCCCGCCACCACGTCCGCCAGCGCGCCGGGGGAATCGGTATTCTGCACAAAGCTCATGATATCGGGGCTGATCTTGCCGTAATAAGCGGCGTATTCGTTAAAAAACTTGCGCCCGCTGAACACGGCGGCCTCGGTAAACACGTCGATATTCGCCACGTCTTCGTCCCCGGGCATGGAGACGTCGTCCGCCAGCGTTTCCACATAGGCGGTTACGTGGGGGTAGCGGCGGTCCACGCTTTGCACGCGGGCGCGGGAGATCACCTCCACCGCCACCTTGGCCCCGAAGGGCTTATCCAGCGCGCGGGGGTGGAATTTGGAGATCTTTACCGCCACGCCCAGGGTGTTTTCCGCCACCTCGGCGGAATCGTCGTCTTCCAGCGCGGGCACAAAGAATACGCCCTCGCCGTTGGATGCGGCCTTCAGCGCGGAGAGCCACGCTTTATTGGACGCGTCAAAATGGAATGCCATACCGGGAAACAGCACAACGCCCTTCAGCGGCACCACCGGCATGAGTCTGGTTTGATTGCTCATATCTTATATCTTGCTCCGTTATATATTTCTGTTTATTCTTCCGTTTCGCCCGCTTTGCCGGACACGGTTACGCCGCCGAAGGCCACGTAAGGCATTACGCCGCTGCCGTCGATCAGGGCTTCGGCGGAAACGCCCTCTACCCGGCGCAGCATCTCGGCGAAGTTGCCGCTGATCATGGTTTCGGTAAGGGGACGGGTGATTTTGCCGTTTTCGATCAGAAAGCTGTTTTTTGCCACGCCGGAAAAATCGCCGTTGGAGGCGGGCTCGCCGCCGGAGAACCGGCACACAAGAATGCCCTTTTCAATGCCCGCGATCATCTCTTCCAGCGGTTTATCGCCCGGCGTTACCTCCACGCAGCCGCTGGTGCTCTTCGACCGGGTAAGCCCGGTGCGGTTTGCGCCGTATTCGGTAAGGCAGTAGCTTTCGAGCACGCCGTTTTTGATCACGTTGTAATTCTCGGACCGGTAGCCGTCCGCCGTGATCTTTTCGCCGCAGATCACTCTGTCGTCCTGCGGGATCACGGAGAGGGAGAAGCACTCGCTTGCCACCTGCTTGCCGAGGCTGTTCTTCCACGGGGTGGTGCCCTCGATCAGGGCGTAATCGCCGCAGAAGGAGCCGGTGATCACACCCACCACGTCCCCCATGCAGATGGGCGAGAACACGGCGGTGCCGAGGAACTTGCCGTTAAAGGGTGCGGCCTCCAGCTCCGCTTCGGCACGGGCGAACTGGGTGCGGGCCATGCCAAGATCCATCAGATCTGCATGGGGATCCAGCGTTTCCACGTCAAAATAATTGAAGGAGGTGGTTTTTTCGCCGTCGTGGGCGGAATACATCACGCTGATATTATAAGAGCCGTCCTTTTCCGTAAGCAGCACGCCGTTGGTGTTGGCTACCACGTGCTTGCCGCAGGAATACTCGGCAATCACCTGCTCCAGCATGATCTTGGGAAATTCGCGCTTCACGTCTTCGGTAAAGCGGATCACGGAATCGAAGAAAGCGTCTTTTTCGCAGGTGAGAACGCCGTCGGTAAAATCGGCGTTCTGTTTTTCAGAGGAGATGGTAACGGCGGGGTCCACCGCGCCGCTCTCCGCCGCCCGCACACAGTCCGCCGCCGCCTCGGCAACGTCCGCGGGGTCCAGCGAATTCAGGGCGATGGTGCCTTTTTTCTGATCTTTGATGGCTTTCATGCCGATGGAAGAAGAGAACACGCTGCGGATCAGCGAGAATTCGCCCGCATCTACGTTGAACTCTTCCACAAGCCCCTCGGTAACGCCTACCTGGGCCTTATCCGCCCCGGCTTCTTTCAGCTTTTCAAGCGCGAAACGCGCCGTTTCTTTCAGTTTTTCCATACGCACGCTCCTTATCTGCCGCCGATGTTTACCTTGCACCGCAATGCGGGGCCGCCCATGGATACGGCCATGGGCTGTTTTTTGCCGCAGTAACCGGCGATATCCCAATGTACGGTATCGGACAGCATATCCACGGTTTTCAGCATATCGAACGCCACGCCGGAAATGGTGGTATCCCGCAGCGCCCTGCCCAGCCTGCCGTTTTTGATCTCATACCCCATGGTGATGCCGAACATGAATTCGCCTGTGGTATCCGCCTGCCCGTTTTGTGTTTTGGTGAGGTAATAGCCGCTGTCCACCGAGGAGATCATCTCTTCCAGCGTGTTTTTGCCGGGGTGGATGGCGGTGTTGCGCATGCGCACAAGGGGCTCGTCCGAAAAGGCGAAGGCCCGGGCGTTGCCGCAGGGGGCCACGCCGAAATACTGCGCGCTTTCAAGATTATTCATATAGCCGGTAAGAACGCCGTCTTTGATCAGAACCGCGTCTTTGCACAGCGTGCCCTCTTCGTCCACGTACACGGGAAGGGGCGCTTCCTGCCCGAAGGCGGTGTTGGCAAAGTCCGTAAGGCTTACAAGCTCACTTGCCACGGTTTTGCCGACGGCCCCGTTGGCAACGCTGCCCGCCAGAACGAGATCCGCCTCTACCGTGTGGCCTACGGCCTCGTGCGCTACCATGCCGCTGATGGCGGAATCGATGATGCAAAGCTGCTCGCCGGCCTCAGGGAACACGCCCTCGCGCTTGGCCATCAGCTCGGTATAGAGCCGGTCAATCCCCTCGTGCAGCAGGGCGGGATCGGAATAATGGTCCGTAAAATAGCCGGAGCCGCCGCCGAAGATATCAAACAGCTCTATGGTTTCGCCGTCCGCCGATTGGGTGGACATGGAAACCACGGCGTACGCCCGGGGAAACAGCTGGTACGCGTAGGCGCCCTCGCTGGTGTAAAGCTCTTTTTCGATGCAGTTTGCGGTAACGCCTACGCTGCGGGACGTAAGATCGGGATATTTTTCGCCGATATACGCATCCAGCGCCATGGCAAAATCGATGAGCTGCTTCTGGTCCGTTTCCTGAAACGGCCGGGCAGCGCGGTACAGCGTGGGCACGGCGTTTTGCAGCGGGCCTTTGTTTTTCGGCTTGCGGGAATCCAGCAGCTGCGCGTTTTCTTTTGCGCTGCGCAAGATCTGCGGCAGGGCGCTCTCATCCGCGCCGCCGAAGCTGGCGAACCCCCACACGCCGTTCTGATACACCCGCGCCGAAGCGCCGGCGCTTTTTGACGATACGTTTCCTACAAGGCTGCCGCTGAGCACGCTTACCCGCCGGGTACGGTTGGTCTGCCGGCGGATCTCCGCGTGAGAAGCGCAGCCCGCTAATGCGTTTTTGATCAAATCGCTCATAATTATATTCGCCTCCAGTATAATAGTATAACACAAAGAAACGGAAAGAACAATAGGATTTTTTTGGGGTGAAAAAGCGGTAAATTATAATTTATCGCGCTGTTTGCGCGATAAACGCCGTTCGCCGTTCGCCGTT
>CAMOVW010000015.1 GCA_946627725.1 uncultured Clostridia bacterium | reverse complement strand
GGTGTGACGAAAACGGATTGCTTGTGCAGGAAGAAATTCCGTACTGGGGTTATCCGAAGCAAGCAACGCCGCTTCAGCTCGATATTGCAAAGCAGCAGGCAGACGAAATGATGTATTTTCATTTTAACCATCCGTCGATTGTCTGCTGGGGCGTCGGCAACGAACTCGGCGCAGAAACCGTGCCCACTATTCAGTACGTCAAGGATATGGTGCAGTATTTTAAGACATACGATAAGCGTCGTCTTGTGAACTATGTTTCCAACACCCTCAGCAGAGTGGAAAATGCTGAAAAGGACGATGCCGCCCTTTACGGCGATATCGCTATGTGGAACGATTATCTCGGACTTTGGGAGCCGAGCGACGACATAATAAATCATATGCTTCGCACCTGCAAAAAGGCGGAGGGAATGCCATTGCTTGTGTCGGAATTCGGACTTTGTGAGCCGCATTTCAAGGGCGGCGATACGGAGCGCGCACGCATTTTGGAAGAGCGCCTTGCGATGTATAAGCAAATTCACAACATCTGCGGTTATATGTGGTTTTCGCTAAACGATTACCGCACGCACTGCGGTGAGGAGGGAGCGGATAAACTCCGCCGCCGCGTCCACGGTTCAACGGATTTATACGGCAACGAAAAGCCGTCATACCGCTTGCTTTGCAAGTTGCAGAAGGGATAATATACATTTAAAGGAATATTCTTATGAGCTCAGCGTTATAGTTCTCTGAAAGAAGAGTCCATATCAGCGCAGCTTTATTTCGATCAACCTCTATGTGATAATACGTTTTTCTGTCGCTCATATGAAAATCAACTCACCAGATCTTTCACCACTTCCCCCGCAATGATCAGGCCGACAACGGACGGCACGAACGCGGTGGAGCCGGGGATATCTCTGCGCTCGGTGCATTTTCTTGCGGTGCCGGGCGGGCAGATGCAATGCCGCCTGCAGCTGATAGACATATCCTCCAACGGCCGGATCGGCGGCTCCTTTGAATAAACGACCTTCAGCGAACGTATGCCGCGCTTTCTGCATTCCCGCCGCATCACTTTTGCCAGAGGGCAAACGGAGGTTTCATAGATATCCGCCACCCGGAACGCCGTGGGGTCCATTTTGTTCCCTGCGCCCATGCTGCTGATGATCGGCGTGCCGGTGCGATCCGCCTGCGTTACAAGCTCCAGCTTGCCGGTTACGGTATCGATGGCGTCGATCACGTAATCGTAGGCGGTAAAATCGAACTGCGCGGCGGTTTCGGGCATATAGAATGTTTTGTGCGTACTTACGATGCAGTCCGGATTGATCTCCAATATCCGATCCCTGGCGACGTCTGCCTTATACTGCCCCACGGTTTTGCGCGTGGCGTGGAGCTGCCGGTTGAGATTGGTGAGGCACACGCGGTCGTCGTCGATCAGGTCGATGGCGCCCACGCCGCTTCTCACCAGCGCCTCCACGGCGTAACCGCCCACGCCGCCCACGCCGAAAACGGCCACGCGCGACTGCGAAAGCGCCCGGATCCCCTCGGGGCCGACCAGCAACTGTGTTCTTGAAAACTGATTAAGCATGCGTTATCCCATCCCGTTAAGCCCGGTCCGCCTGATCCCGACCGGAAGAAGCCCGGGCGTCTTCGGATATTCCGGCGTTATACGCGTCGATCGCGCCCGTGATCATTTTATCGCGGTAAAAGGCATAGCAGATCAGCGCCGCGGCGATGAAGCCCGCCGCGATCAGCGCTGTGGAACGAACGCCCTTATAATTCGCGGTGCCGCCGGAAACGGAACCGGTGATGGCAATGGGCACGATAAACAGCACCACCGCCTGGCTCAACTGCTGCAGCAGGTTTCGGGAGGCCACGAACATCGCCTGCCGGTTCTTGCCGGTTTTCACCGTGTCATACTGCGCCAGATCCGCGAACGCAGCCACGGGAATGATGTTCGTAATAGAGATCGGGAAGCCGATCAGCACGCCGATCAGAATCCCGGTCGCCTTCGCGCCGAGCATGGCCGTGATGGAAGCGGAGAAGAAGATCCCCGTATAAATGATAACGTAAACGGTACAGGCAAACAGCAGCAAGTTTTTCTTGCCGATTTTCGCCGCAAGGAGATTCACCAGTGG
This sequence comes from uncultured Clostridia bacterium, assembly GCA_946627725.1. Classification (GTDB taxonomy): domain Bacteria; phylum Bacillota; class Clostridia; order Oscillospirales; family Acutalibacteraceae; genus RUG806. The sequence continues at coordinate 23,812 of CAMOVW010000015.1, read as the reverse complement.
GTAAGTCGCCACGCCCACGCCCATGGCCGCCGCCATCACGATGACGGCATAGTTGTCCGAAAGCCCCAGAAGGATCGTAACGTAATACATCAGTGTGGAATTGAAAAACGAAAAGGCGATCCACATCAGCATATAGCCCACCAGCAGCACCGTAAAATCGCGGTATTGGAACGTGGCGCGCAAAGACTGCCCCAGTGGGATATAGCTCTGTTCCCGCTTTACGTAGTCTTTTTCCTTTACGCTGAACGAAGAGATGAACGCGGCCGCCGCGCCAAGGATCCCGAACACCAGGAACGCCGCGCGCCACGCGAAGAGCTCGGAATACCCTTTGCCCACAAGCGCGTTCTTGATCACGGGCGTGATATAGATCACGGCGCTGCCGATCACAAACAGCAGCGTATTGATCGTGCTGAAAAACACCCTGCGCTTTGTATCCGTTACCAGCTCCGCCATCAGCGCGTAATACGGCACCAGAAACAGAGAGGAGCACAGGTTGAACAGCAGCAGCATCACGAGCAGCCATATAACGTTGATCCACGATTGCGTTCGCACCGGCATAAACACCATCAGCAGCGCAAATATGCCCATCGGGATCGCGGCGAACCGCAGGAAGGGGATGCGCGCGCCGAGCTTATGATGGCAGTTATCGCTGCGGGAGGCGATAAACGGATCGATCAGCGCGTCGAAGATCACGCCGATCCCGCGGATCAGCGCAAAGGTCAGCGCGCCGTAGGGGAGCAGCAGCGGCAGCGAGGAATTTTCGGCGGGGATGAACAGGTACATAAGGTACGTGGCCGTGAGGCCGTTGAAGATCGCCCGGGAAAAATCCCCGAGGCAAAACAGGAGCATGGCTTTTCCCGTCAGTTTTTTCTGCATGATTCATTTACTCCTTTGCATTGTTTCATCTTTTTCATGTTAAATGATCTTAACGTTGTTTTCGATCCACTGCGCAACGGTTTTCGCAAGCTTCATTCTTTGCCCGGCAAAGCTGTGCGTGCTTACGATCTGTTGATACGTTACCGGAGCGGACAGCTCTTTCAGCTTTTCGTACAGCTGGCGCATCATTATATCCGCCGGCGCAACGGCATCCAGAGAGGCTTCCACAAGAAGAACGGGAAGAGAAGCCAGGCGTTCATACTGCCCCAGAATGTCGAGTTCGTCCCGATTTTCCAGCGCGTTTTCGTAAACTGCCGCGGCGGAAGTCATTTTCAGGCACTGGCCTTCCGTTTCGATCATGAGGAACAGTTCCTTTTCCATGTGATACCGGAATGCCGCGCCGATATCGTAAGCGGCAAGCGCCGCCACGCCCCCGAGAAACGGCAGCGCCTTCGCCGCGTTCAGCACCGTTTGGCCGCCCATGCTGTGCCCGACCAGAAAGATGTTATCCGGGTCAATACCGTACTGATCAGCGATCGCGCGGTTGTGCGCCCATTTTGTGATCGCGATCAGATCGTCTTTCAGATTTGTAAACAGGTAATTCCCCTCGCTGCCCCAGGCGCCCCGGTGGTTCATATGGATCACCACGCATCCGGCGCGCATCAGCGCAAGCTCCAGATCGTTGTTCGTGGTATAGCCGGGAAAGCCGTGGGACAGGATCACCGTAGGGTAAGGCTTATTCATTCGTCTATCAGGTGTAAGCAGATATCCGTAAAGCCGACACCCGCCGCTCACGATATTCAGCTCATAAACCTCGGGGGAAGAACCCGCTTCGTCTTCTTCGAATTCGATAAAAATATTTTCCGCTTTCATATTCTCCGTGCTTCGGTTCCTTGTTTTAGTGACGGCGTCCGCTCGCACCGCGCGCTCACCGTACAAACGGCGCGGCGTAGGCGGCGTTGATCTCACGGATCTCCTTCTCGCCGTCGATATACGGCTGATAGATGTTTTCCCACCGTCCGCCGCCGCGGATATCGCAGCCGGAACAGAATTCGCATTCCGCCCCGCAGCCGCCCCACAAGGCCTCACGAACGATTTTGATCCGTTCTTCCCGTGTGGTATCTTTAATCAGAATCGACGGCGTATCCATGGCTGTATCCTCCTCTTGCCGTGTTTTCCGGCTTGCCGTAATCAACCTACCGTTTTGGTAGGTTTGTTGCTTACTATGCATCATACACTTCTTTTTAAAAAAAGTCAAGGGAAAAGAGGGGAAATCATCAAGTAAAACAAGGGGAATTTCAAGTATTTTCTGCACAAACAGAACCTCCCAAAACACTGGTTTTGATCGATTCGTCAACCGTACCCAAACCGTACCCAAAGGCAAAAATAAAAATTGCAATAGTCTTTTCGTATATAAAAAAACGGAAAGAAAGACTTGAAAAGGATTGGTAATTATGATAATCTTAAAGTGCCACACAAGTTAATATCTTTCTGTCTTTACGGGAAAGTGTTTTTGTCTCTCGGCAAAAACGCGTTCTCCTATTTTTCGCATTCTCGTAATGACAGAAAAACTTGTGTGGCGCAAGCGGGAGTTATGCGTTTTTCGGTGCGTAGCTTCTGTGACACACGCATAAGGACATATAAAAAATGATGTTTGGTACGGTGCAGTTTTTATGCCGCACCGTACCCTTGTTTTAGGCAGATGCCTTTTTGTCCTTAGATATCTCACACATAATCTTCAGGATCTCGTCCTCGTCGGGAATATCCAGAACGCCGACAGCGGTAAAATAGATTTTTACCGGGACGTGTCTTTTGCCGTTTACCTTCACGGGATTGAAAACCTCGATCCTTTGGATCAGCGTGTTGACAATAGTCCCGTTCAGTTCCTTCAGGTCGATGCATTCCCGGATCGCATTCAGAAATACGTGCAGGTCGGCTTTTTCCTGACTTGCGTTTTGCAGCGCGGCTTCATCCTTTTTCTGCTGTTCTTTCAGCTCCCGTTGTTCGTTTTCAAATTCCGCGGTCATGGATCTGTAACGCTCGTCGTCAATCCGTCCGAGGACGTTATCCTCATACGCCCGCGCAATCAGTTTGTCAAGATCCTGAATCCGGTTCCTGTTGGCGATCACTCGATGCTTGCAGGCAGCAAGATTTTTTGCTATCATGAGTTCGTGTTCCTTATTGTATAGGTACAGAAACACGTCTTCATATTGGGAAATGAAATCGGCCGCCTGCTTGATGACATCAAATACAAGTTGATACAGAACTTCGTTGCGGATATAGTGAATCTTGCATCCGCCGCGGTTATCCTTGTATTGGGAACAACGGAAGAAATCAAGATTCGGCTTCATGGTGTTTGCCGCGCCGAAGTACATTTTTGAACCGCAATCGCCGCAAAATACGAGGCCGGAAAACAAGCTGGTTCGTCCGCACGCAGTATAGCGGTGCTTGTGTTCACGAAGCTCATGCACACGGTTAAAGGTATCTTCGTCAATGATCGCTTCCTGTGTGTTCGGAATCACCTGCCACTTTTCTTCCGGGTTTCGGATCTTCTTGTGCACCTTGTAGCTGACTTCTGTTGTAATAAAGTTGATCGTACATCCGGTATACTGCCGGTTATCCAAAATACACCGGATCGATCCCTTGTCCCAACGGTATGGGTACGGCGGCAACGGATTTCGCACCTTACGTCCGACGGATAAGAAATATGCCGTCGGCGTCAGTATCTTTTCTTCTTCAAGCCGGAGGGCGATGTGGTGGATACTGATTCCGGCAAGAAACATTTGGAAGATACGCTGTACGATTTCGGCTGCCGGTTCGTCCACTACCCATTTAGCTGAGGTTTCGCTTTCTCTTTTGTACCCAAACGGGATAACGCCGGAGACACGTTCGCCTCTTGCAGCCTTTGTTTTCCAAACATCACGAATCTTTTTGCTGGTCTGCGCTGCGAACCATTCGTTGAAAATGTTCGTAAACGGCATAAGCTCCGTACCCGTACCGCGAAACGTATCCACGTTCTCCTGAATGGCGATAAAGCGGACGTTCAGTTCCGGGTACTTGATTTCCAAATAGTTGCCGGATTCCAGATAATTCCGTCCGAAACGGCTCAAGTCTTTTACAATAACGGTACCGATTTCGCCGCGTTCGATCATGGCGTCCATTCTCTGAAAATCCGGTCTGTCGAAGGTGGTGCCGCTGATACCGTCGTCAACGAAAAACTGTGTATTTCGGAATCCGTTGTCTTTGGCATATTTCAGCAGGATATCCTTTTGATTGGAAATGCTGTTGCTTTCGCCGTCAAAACCGTCGTCAACAGACAGACGGGCGTAAAGCGCGGTGATTTTATTGTTATTCTCGGTCATACAAACTCCTTTCTGAGACCGAGCACTGTAATGGATATACCTATTATACAGTGCCCGGTCCCGATTTTCAATTCTATGATATAATCAGACGTTTGAACTGGCGCAGCAGCGTTTGATTCCCTTCGCTGCTGAAGGAAGCTGACGCGTCATAGATTGTTTTACCGGATTTAACGGTGGTGGTAAAACGCTTCGGCTCAGCCTGCACCGGCAGTCGGTCGGGAGAATAATCAAAAGAGGCGGACTTTAATGTCTTTTCATCGACACGCCCCGCCCCTTTGATAATAAAATGAAATTCGGGAATGTTTTTTATCTCATCCATATCATTTACCGCTCCATCGCCCTTTTGCGTTCAAGATAACGCCCGTAGTAGATACAAGCGTTCCGAATAAAATCTTCTCGCTGTTCCTGCGTATAGTTTTTCGGTATGAGATTTTTCAGCTTTTCAGCGGGCATCCTGAACATCTCCACCTGATTCGGTTTCGGCTGGTTCATCCGCGCGGAGAGGCTTTCTTCGGTAAGCGTTCCGGCTGTGAGATCCTTGTGCATCTGCCACGCCTGCGAATAGGACGGGGTGCAATCCAGTTCTTCGATCAAACCGAGAAGAACATACTGCAAGTCGTCGGGCAGGTATGAAAGCTCCACGCCCACCATAAAGGCGATCTTGCGCTCATCCATCAGATCCAGCAATTCGGGAATCAAATACGTCAGGCGAATATATCTCTGAACGGTCTTGTAGCTTTCGCCAAAATCCGCACCGATCAGATCTCCGGTCCGATTCTCGCCGGACTTCGGGACAACTTGTCCCGAAGTTAAATCGGTGCGCTGTCCCTGATTGCTCAGCGTCTCCATTTTCAGCTTGTAGGCAAAGGCTTTCTCCGAAGGCAAAATGCGCTCGCGGTGCAAATTGCTGTCTACCACCATCACGGCGGCTTCATCCCTTGTCATATCACAAATAACGGCGGGGATCTCGGTGAGCCCCGCCTTCTGCGCCGCGCGCATCCGTCTGTGCCCGGCGATCATTTCAAATTCGCCGGGGATCGTTTCGTGCGGACGGACAAGTACCGGTTCCCGAACTCCATAGTCGTGGACACTTACCGTCAAACTGTCCATTTCCGCATTATCCAACACCTTGTAGGGGTGTCCCTCAAAGGGATTGATCTTGTTGATTAAAATATTGGTTACTTCCATAAATTATCGACTCCTATCATAATTTCTTTGATTTTTCTGTTGTGTGTATGCTTGTAATTCAAGACCGCGCTCCAGAACCAGCATTTTCTGCAGTTCCGGGGCGCGGCGTTCGATTCGGTCAGTGATATTGTTTTGTTCACGCAAGGGGGTAAGCTTTTTGGTGATTTCTTTTGCTTCCTGTTTCAGCCGTATTCTCTCTTCCTCGTTATCGCAGCGGCGGATACGGTTGCGTATTGTCTGCCGTTCGGCTTCCAGCGTCTTGATCTGTTCTTCTAAACCGTCGTGATAATCAAAAAGCTCCTGCATAGACGAAATGTTGTTGTCTATGAGGAGCCTGTATTCCTGTTCGATTTTCGGCGCTTCGGTGATCAGCTTGCGCAGTCCCGGCGTTCGTGGATTGTAGTCATCCTGTTCTCTTGTTAATTCGATAATGGCGATTATGATCGCAAACAGGATCAAAACAAGCGCTGCTGCCGCAGCTTCTGCGCCGCTCGCGTGATCCAGTTCGTATTCCATCTCCTTCAACAGTCTGTTCACGGGATATACTTTAGGTTTGTATATGGGATGCTCAAGCAGATAAAACCCGACGGCGTTAAAAGAATGACCCCATAGCTTATGCCCGTCAAATTCTTTTTTCAGCCGCTCTTTCGTAAAACCGAGCTTATCAATGCGGACGGCGCGGTCCCAATCGACGGCGCGGACGGTCCAGTGTGCATGGTTTGGATTGAAATCGCATTCGTAACCGATGGCGTTCAGCCGACGGATCAGGTCTTTTACGGAATACGCTTCCCGCAGGCAATATTCCATATCTTCTTTCAGAATGTCCCTGTGCGTCTTGCCGCCGTTCTTGTGGATCCAGTACGCGCCCTTTTCTCCGCCGTAGAACGACGCGTCCCTCAAAACGGATTTATTGTGCTCCTGACATACGGCGTCGGAGATCTCGCGGAAACGCTTATGATCCTTGATCTGATTGCGGAATTTCTTGCCCGTGACAAAGGACGTGCTGTTGGCGACAAAATGATTGTGCAGGTGCCCGGTATTCAGGTGTGTTGTCACTACGACCTCATACTGTCCGCCCCACATACGCTTTGCGGTCTCGATCCCGATTTGGTGCGCTTCCTCCGGTGTGACCTCTCCGGCGGCGAAACTCTGATATCCGTGGTAGCCGACGATCTTGCCTGATTCATGGAAGCGCCGTTTCGTGCGCATCATATATTCGTATGCTTTCTGTTTCGGGCAGTTGACGGCGCTGACGTACATTGTCTCGTCTGTCTTTTTGCTGTTCTCGGCGTATTGCAGTGTTTTGTAAAGGTCCTCGTCCACGTATTTGCGCTCGATGGTCTTATCCGGGTTTTCCGCGTAATCAATGGTTTCTTTCAGGTGATTGTATACGGGCCAAAACGCTGTCGTCGCCATAATCATTCATCCCCGATATCCGCGTAGTAGTCCTGCAGCGCCTGTTCCTCTTCGATCCGTATTTCTTCCGACGGCGGCGCGCTTTCAAAGAGCCGGGCGTAAATACTGTCGATCAGACCGTTCAACCTTGCTTCCGTTTCGGTAGACAGCGGCAGATTGGTGATCTCGCACAGCTTCCGGTACAGATTCAGATATGCGCCGAGCTGTGTTTCCTTAGGCGCAGCGCCAAGCGCCCGCTGCAGGATATATTCGCCCTGCTTCAGCCCGCTGGCCTTTGCCTTTTTTCTGATCTGTTCCCGCTGCTTTTGGTTACATTGAAAATACATACCCTTTTCTTTTTTTGACATAGCATCATTCCTTTCCTTATTATTCCGGGGTATTAGGGGCGGGCAGCCCCTAAAAAGGAGCCGCGCCGCCGGCTCGGCAAAAATATATATTTTTGCCCTGCTTGTTACGGTATGAGACACGGGGATCGGGTTAGATCAGTATGCTTCTCCCCGCGCCTCATCCGTTCTTTCTGTAGGTCGTTCATCTCAGGAGACCGGCAGCTTTCTTCGTTGTGTCAGTTTGGCTCTGTTTTTCTCTGTAAAACAACCTCTGAGCCGTATGCGGAGGGTTTGGCTCAATCGAACATATCCAGCGCCGACAAGACCTGCGCGTTATTCTTTGCTCTCTGTTCTTCGCTCAGTTCTTCCTTTTCAGTCGGTAAATCTGTCGATATGGCGACGAAACGCCCTTGCATCTCTTCCTGGATGACCTGCCGGATATCATCCAGCGTAAAATCGTAGGCGGCGTTCCGTCTCCGGATCTGTTCGGTGATTGCCTCAACAATAAAACGGTTGCGGGATTTCCTGTCGATTTCATTCAGTTGGTTCAGATACGCAACCGCTTCCCGTTCTTGCGGCTTTGTTAGATCAAACCGGACGTTCAACCGGTATACGTCTTTGCTCATACCGCATTCGCCGCGTTCAACTGAAGCTCCGCCATATACTCGTACCCCTTCGCCGCGGCGCAGATATCGTCAATAATTATGACGCGCTCTTTGTTGAATTTATAAAAGTTCCTCACAAGACAGCCGCCTCCGCCTGTGATATACAGCTTCATCATACCTTCGTCGTAACCGTGTTCCCGTAGCCTGCGAAAAATATCCTCCACATAGCTTGTCACTACAGAACGGATCAGTGTAAAATCGGATTTGGCAATATCCGCATTCCCGTTTTCAAGGATCTCGTCAATCACGGCGTCGGTGAGATTGCGGTGCGTTGTGCGCATAAATGCCTCCCGAATGGCGAGCGTGCACTGATAGGTGCCGAACTGCTCCGTGAACATCTTGCCGGAGAGCGGACTGCCGTTGACGATATACAGAACGTTCATCGTCCCATTGCCGATATCGGCGATCATGTTGACGCCATTCATCTCCGGCGCTTTCTCCGCGATGGCGGCGAAGCCCTGCGGATAGACCTTTACGCCGACGATACGGATTTTATAGTCCTTTTTCCGGTAAGTGAAGCAGATATCCCCCTCGCGTAGCAGGTACTTCGCAAAGGCTTCCTTCTGGCCGGTCATCCAGGTCAACGGCAGGCCGACGGCAAGAATCACGTCCGCTTCTGTCTGCCCTTCATCTGCAAGTTCCTCTGCGATGCCCGCCAGCGTGAAAAGGAAGTATTCTTCGTCGTTCTGCTTTTCGGGGATGAACTCCTTGTGTCCTTCGCCGATCAGATAAAACTTATCTCCGTAGACGAGCATATTCTTCGTGAACAGCGGTTCGGACTCATAGCTCAGGATACCTGATTTAAAACAATGGTTTGCGGTCTTAATGTTTCCGTAGCCGTGATCCAGACCGATAATCACAGCGTCTTTGAAATGCTTCATATTTTTCCTTTCTGTCGCAATCTGCGACGATCATATTTTTGTGTTAAAAGTTGCTATTGCGGTTGCTATCCGTAATCCGGGCGGCGCATTTTGCCGACCTCCTTTCTGCCTTTCGGCGAATATTTTGAGATACCAAAAAGCTCCTTCTGAAAAAGTGGGGGCAGGTATCAAATAGCTGTGAATTGACTTTTATCCATATATATGGTATACTCCGAAATATGGAAAAGGAGGTGAAACGGATGGACCATCAAAAATTCATTATCCCGAAGCTCCCGGTGCAGGGGATTTTATCCTCCGCCCTCCAAACGGAGGACGGCTGGCGCTTTTCTTTTCATGCTGACGATCCTTCAAAGGAATATATGGTGGAGAAAACGAAACAGGACGCCTGCCCGATTTTTTATCAGGCGTTAAAGCTCCTGAACGTCAGCAGCAATGAACCCGTATGCGATTTGCTTTCGGAGATTTTTGTTTACATCGACTTTACCGGTATCTTCAACCGAAGGGCAACCGGCAAGGTTATGGAGCAACAACAGAAAGCAGAGTGTATGTTCCGGCCCGAAGGGATCTTTATTGATTTCGGGAAAGGCTTGAATCGATATCTCGCCTTTGAACGCTCTGCCAGCATGAGCAGAAACAGCACGCTTTGCTTTGTACGGGAAGATATGTATGAGCCCCTGCGGGAGCGGATCATGCTCGGGATGAAGATCGGCGACTGTCAGCTTTCCAAGCTGTACGCATACAATGCGCTGATGCTCACCAGCGGCGAGCGGCGGGATATTCCGGATCTACTTTCCGAAAAAAGGATCATTGTGATCGACAACCCGAAAAGCATTGTTAAGGACGCGCATATCATTACCGTTGCAGACGACGGCACCTCCAAAACCATGCGAAAATATACGCGTGTGGAGACTACGGCGGATATTGAAGTATTGGAGTTTGACGGAGAGGGATTGATTTCTAAAGAGCTGGCGTATGTACTGGATTCAAGCGAACAGCATCATTCTTTTCAGATCCGTTTGCCGTATATCAAGGGCGTCGTACATGAGGTCGATTTAAAGTCCCTATTTGCGGAACTGAACGTTCCATATATCCGGGATATTTGGGAAAATCAGCACGATCCAAATGACGTGGATATGATTTTGACAAAGAGCATGTTCAAGGGCTTCGGCTGGATGACGGAAAACGGATTAACGTGGGCAGAATATCTTGAACGCTGCCGCAGATACGAACACGCGCTGTATATCTCCGGCTGGGATAAACTCGGAAAACAAATCACAACGGAGCTGAATTATCAGTTTTTGAATACGCTTGCCATGACGGAGGATGAGTTTCGTCCGCGCGATCTGCCGCTTGGTTGGGATCGGTCCCCGAACACCGATCTCCGTCATTGGGTCACAAAAACAACGGAGGCCGCATATTACAACCTGATTGCGGACGAAAACAGTCGACAGGCATACTTTTCCGCGATTGCGAACGACGAAGAATTGCCTTTAAACGACAAAAAGCGCCAGCGGGCGAAGCTGGCGCAGATGAATCCATTGTTTTTGGAAGAAAAGATTTACGCAAAAGAACTCGCCGATCAGGCGGAAGCGGTTCAAAAGAATTACGGGCTCGGCAAGCTGCTTGTGACCGGTGATAACCGTTATCTGTCCGACGATCTGATGCAGCTGTTAGCGCATTTGGTTAAGGCTGCAATTGGAGAAGGATACTCCTATCGACTGTTGGAAAAGGAGTTTTTATCGGGTAACGAGATTTACGCGCCGGAACAGGCATTCACGCAGCAGGAGCAATATACTCTTCTGCGCAGCCCGCATATTGCGCGAAATGAGGAAGCGTTGGTTGTCCCGATGCAAAACGTCGGTTTGATACGCGAAAAGTATTTATCTCACCTGCGGTACGTTTTAATGGTGGATTCCCGCTCCCTGATCCCGGAACGCTTGGGCGGCGCGGATTACGACGGAGATATGATCAAAACGATTGCAGATCCGCTTATCAACACGTGCGTGCTTCGCGGTTACAAGGACGGCGAGGTATTGCCCGTATTGAAGATTCCTGCGGCGGAACCGCTGATCGCCGACGCCGGGGATTGGGACGCCCGCTTTGAAACAGTAAAGGTCACATTCGCTAACCGCGTGGGGCTGATAAGCAATACGGCCCTTCGCAGCGGCATTATCGCCTACAACGAAAGCACGGACAGCGCAGAGCGGGAACAAAGCCGGAAAGAGACTGAAACGCTGGCGATCCTTACCGGTTTGGAGATCGACTCCGCAAAAAGCGGCATCCGTCCCGATTTATCCGAGTTTTTAACCGCAAACAGAAGCAGAAAGAGCCTGTTCCTTCGCTACAAGAACATTTTCGGAGATGACGACAATGAAAAGAAATGGTATGAGGATTCCCAACGGACAAAGATAAAGAAGTTCATCACCTCCGTCAATTGGGATATGGTTACCGCCAATTTGGAGCGTCTTCCGTATTACGCATATATGCTGGAGAAGGAAACGAAAAAGCATATTCCGAAGCCCGCACAGGACAGCGCTCTGTTTACCTTTGCAAGAGAACCACATTGGAAAGATACCATTGATCCGGCATTAACAGACCGTATACAATCGCTGATTGGAAATTATGAAACCGCGAAAGGCCGCTGCCGGTATTTGAAGCATTTGCCGAAGGATTTTAAGAGAAGATCGGATATTGAGCGTATACTGTTCTCCCGTGGGCAGGAGAATGACTATACCCCGGATGAGCTTTACGCCCTCTTTGACAGCGCGTCGGCGGAACAGATACGCAGAGCGAGGTTTCAATTAAGCGAACAGACCTGGCCCCTAACACCGCCGGAGGACCGGCGCACCGTGATCTATGCGATCCTCCCGTGCCACTATGACGCGGAAGCGCTTGATCTTTTCTGTGATTATCGCTGCGGTGGGTACCGTTTACTCGGCGACGTGATCTGCGATCTGGACGATCTCTACCGTAAAGAAGGCGTCAAAAAGAGTGTTATCCGCAAGGATGACAGCGCCGATCTGAAAAAGCTGCTGCGCGGGGTGATGGAATCCTCAGACGCGGAAGAAACGATCCGCCGTAACTGCATGACGATCTTGCATCCGCTTGACCGCCGTGAAACAAAGATTGATTTCTGCGACGCGCTGAAATGCGCCGTTGCACTTGGCGAACGTCTATTTGCGTTGGAGGTCCTGCCGGGCGTGATGCTTGAATGCACTGTTACAACTCAAAACGAGCCAAAAAGGAAAAAGAGGTGGTTCCGCACATGACAAACGAATGGGAAGAATTCAAGGCATATACAGGGCAGCCGGTCTATACCGCCGCGAACAAGCACGATACCGCCTTTTACAGCCGCGTCACGCTGAATATGCTTGCGGAGTTTTCCGGTTTCAGCAGAGTTTTAACAATTATCGCGCGGGGCTATCTGTTCCATGATAAAAACGGCGGTCTGCTTGACGGTAACCCGTATGACAGAATTGAATACGCAAGAAAAGCTCTTTGCGCGTGGTGCAGCGCGCCGGACAAAAAGAAAAGCTCCGTGCCGCCGGTGGACTTCCGTGAGTTGTCCGCCGATTTCCCGGAGCTTGTTGACGAGGACGGCAAAGGCTGGCTTTACCGTCATGCCAAAAACTTATTTCATTTTATTCGGAAGAATCCCGATCTTGTGAACAAACAAACCAGCAACAAGCTGCCGGGTATCTCAAAAGGTTTTACGCGGCAGTGGAAAAAGCGGGTGAAGCAATTTCAAATCCCGTTGTTTTCTCTGAACGAAAAAGGCGCGTGGACACTGCGCTTTGACGCTATCCTCGCCGAAGCGCTGGAAGCCGGTCCGCTGAGGACGGAAGAATACGTGTTACCTCAACCAGTATCTGATTTACTTGACAAAACCGACCTGAACGGCGTTCCGCGTTATGCTGTTGAGGATGTACTGAAATACTATTTTGCTAATCTCACAGACGATACCCCGTGGGTCGTGCTCCTCATTGAAAGTTTCGACGCTTATTACGGCAGCACCAATTTCAGCAGAAAATGGCTGTGCAAGCTGCCGAAAAACCTTATTCAGAGGGAAACGTTTATTCGTGGCGTAAGTAGAATTACAGTCACTACATAGCCGAAAACAACAGCAACAAAAAACCCCGTCGGGGCATTGCAGGAGAACAATCCTGTAACGCCGGCGGGGTTATGATTATCATTATGAATCAATAATGAACGGGGCCTTGTTTTCTTCTTCAGTCGCTGCGGTCATTGTCGTTCAGCAGAACCGACGCGGTAAAAACACCGTTCCTGAACAAGAAAGAGCTTGCGCCGTCATACCGTTCCGCGATATTCCGCACGGAGGCGACGCCGACGCCGTCGCCCTTGTGTTTGGTGGACCGGAACGCGCCGTTTGCGGAAACGCGAGGCTCCTCCGTGGAACTGTTTTCCACGATCAGAGCGATCGTCTTTGCGCCGGCAGGCGTGGCTTTGACGCCGCCGGAGACGCGGATAAACGCGTCCTTTTCTACCTTTGCGCAGGCCTCCAGCGCGTTTTCCAGCAGATTGCCGAACAGCACGGTCAGATCCGGTTTACTGACGAATACCGTCTCCGGGAGCTCCAGCTTCACGGTATATCCTACGCCCTGCTGAGCGGCTTTTTCGCCGAAGAACGAAAGGATGGCGTTGACCGCTTCGTTCTCACAATACAAAAAAGGGCGGTCCGGCAAATCCAGATCGGGATAACCCGCCAGAAGCTGATCCAGCGAATCCCAATCCCTGTTGTCGCGGATGCTTTTGAGCAGCAGCAGATGATGTCGCAGGTCGTGGCGGTCGCGCCGTACCTCCTCCACCCGGGTTTGCAGGTTCTCATATTGCATATTCCGGATCGACAGAATATGGTTTTCTGTTTGCAGGCGGCTGTTGCGCTCATGCAGCGCCGTCAGTTGGATGATAATGCGGTAAATCAGAACGGACCCCATGTCGATCAGCAGCAGATAGCCGGTGGAGAGCGGGTCCAGCGCAGTTTCCAGCGCCGTTTTTCCGGAGGTGTAAAAGTGATTGGACCAGATGAGATAGAACACCGCCGGGATCAGCCACAGATACCGCCACATATATCTTGACGTTTTCTGTTCCTCCTCCGGCAGGCCGTCCGCCGTTTCAGGGCAAACGTCCCTGAAGATCAGCAGATAGAGGGCGGGCAGCGCCGCGCACAGGACCGCAAACATCATCAGAGAATAGGTCCAATGATACCGCAGCAGCGCCGCGTCGCCGAAGATCAGCCCCTCCAGACACTTTGCCGTCATGATGACAAGGTTGCCGAGATTCATCAGCACCAGCACGGTAAACACCAGCTTGCCCACCGGCTGACGGATCGCAAGAAAGATAAATACGATGTAGATCACGGCAAAAGCCACGTCAAACAGAGGGCTCTCGGTGACGTCAGAAAACAGGCGGTAAACCGTGCCCGCGGTTATAAGGACCGTTGCCGCCGCCAGCAGCGAAACCGTGACCGGCTTGGAACAGCGCCATTTTCTGCGGAAGGAAAACAGCACCAGCGCCATATACGGGAAGGAATTGAGAAAAGCGTAGAGCGCTGTTTCCCAAACCGCGAAGGGCGCGTCCGCCGTGGTCATCCGAATCACCTCTTTTTAGAAAAATATGGTTCTATTGTAGACGGAAAGCCTTGAAAAATCAAGGCTTGCGGCAAAAATCGCGTGGCGGAACACCGAAAAACGTGCTTCTGAAAAAAATTCGTGCATCATAACCGATAATTCGTGCACGATTTGATACAAACGGTTCTTTTTATGGTATATTATTTTATCATTAACGAGGGGAGGCGGGCACATGCTTGTGGGGATCTGCGACGATAACGCGGGGGACGTAAATAAGATCAAATTCGCGCTGGAAGACGTCAGCCCGGATATAGAGCTGCGCTGCTTCGACAGCGGCAGAGCGCTGCTGGACGAAGTTCAGAACGGCGCCGCGTTCGATCTGGTGTTCCTCGATATTTTTCTTGTCGGTGAAAACGGTATGGAGACCGCCGGTGCCCTGCGGGCGATCAGCCCCGAAACGGAGATCGTATTCTGCACGACAAGCCGCGATTTCGCGGTGGAAGCCTTCCGGGTGCAGGCGGCGGATTATCTGGTCAAGCCCTGTTCGGAGCAGGACGTGGTGAACGTTTTCGCGCGGCTGATGATGAAGCGGCGCGATCAAAAGCCGAAAGCCGTTCTTCTGCAAAGCGGCAGGGAGCTGCGGATCTTCAACCCCGGGGACGTGATGAAGATCGAGAGCGACCGGCATTACACCCGGCTGACCGCGCCGAACGGGACGGAGCAGCGCGTCCACATGAATTATTCCGACGTCGCCGCCCGGTTCCCGGAATCCTTTCTTGAGCTCCGGCGAGGGCTGACCGTCAATATGGCGCACATCAGCGGCGTCAAGGGCAGCGTCGTAACGCTGACGGACGGGAGCGCCTATTCCATTACCAAATCGAAGTTCGATCAGGCGATCGGCGTTTATACACGGTTTATTTCGGGCGTGTAACGATACTGTAACGCCTGACGATATAAAAAGTATAATTTATCCCGAGGAGGAACCATTATGAAACGAACCGGAAAAAGGATCATTGCCGTACTGCTGACGGCGGTCATGCTCGTCGCCTGCGTGCCGCCTGTCGCGTTTGCGTCGCTGTTGAACAACGACCCGGCGTACAACGAAGAAGTGTTGGCTGCCTTAACGGACATGGCGGGCAGCGGGAGCGAAGCCCGGGACTATTATAATATTTTAGAGCAGTATGGCCTGTTGGATGAGGACGGCCGTCTGGCGGAGAGCTGGTCCATCACGATGGATGGTCGGCCCGTCACGCTGGACGAGCTGCGCGAGGCGCTCGCGGGCGATTACGACCCGGATGATTACGTCTGCGTGGACGGCACGTTTGTCACCCTGAAGGACGTGAAAACCATGCTGGAGATCGAGGACTACGTCGCCTATATCCGCGATACCTATTACGCCGACGGCGAATGGACTGCAGAACAAAAAGAAAACTACATGAGCCTGATGGAACAGGTGCAGACCCGCGGCATCACGCTTACGAATTCCGAAGAGGATGAGGCCGACGATACGCTGATCGGTCCGTCCGGATTTGATCACAGTGTACGCGTGGAGCTGTCGGACACGTATTTGTTCGACACGACTGGAGCCCGACCGAAATTATTGTTTCCGGAATCCCATAAATTGAACAATCCTCAAAGTGAAGGTATTTGGGTCAAAGCTGATTTGAACATGGGGTCATACGGGTACGGAACATACGCACTGGATGCGCCCTCTAAGGGGTGGGGTTGGTCCTCGGGCAAAACTGAAACGTTTTATACTGCCCCACAATATGTCGGTGACGGGCACGGCGGGGTTAAGGACAGCGATATCTATCCTGCGTCTGTTGTCGGAGAAAGGTCTGCCGTCATATATTTACATTGTCAGCCCCGTTACGAAAGCGGGAAAAATGACCGGTTCCTCTTCAGCAATGGAAAAAAATCCATCACACTTGCTTATTATTTGAGAGAAGAGGACGGCGACGGCTTGGGATTCCAATTAGCCGACGGCAGGAGGAACACCATCGTTCTTGCCGATGCTGCCGATTTTGCCGGTACGACCTTAAAGCTCGACGGCGTATACGGACCGACGCAGACGATCGAATATGACTATAGCACCCCAATTTCAAATGTATATCAACCGGGCTGTTCTGTTCCCATCGTCCTTAAATTCAGCAAGCCCGTCTTGCCCGGCGCTACGATAGTGGCCAACGGCGTGACGCTGACGAACATGGAGGAATCGGCGAGCACCATTATTTCATTCCTTTATCCCGTAAAGGATGTGGAAAACGATCTTCAAAGCAAGATCGAGATTTCAAGGATCAGCGCGGCGGACGTCAATACAAACGAAACCAAAACATGGACGACCGGATGGGAGATCACGGACATCGTCTTCCAGACAGGTCAGCATGAGCTGATCTTTAACGGCATGACCGCAGGCATCGGCGGAACCGTTGCGGAACCGACGATGGATATCAGCATTGATATCTGCGAGAATGAAGAATTGACCGCATGGATGGACGCGTCTACATTCGAGGCAAACAGCGACGGTAGCTTTACCTCCAAAATCGCGAAAGTGACGGTAGACGGTGAGAATTATACCTATCTGACCCTGCCCGCGGGCAGCGACCTCACCGGCGGCGTTCTGACCGCCAGTATCCCGCTTCAGATGAACGCCACAGGGAGCGCAAAGGAGTATGTCGCAGAGCTGTATCTTGAAGAGGAAAAGGACGGTGCAACCTCCGACACGCTGGTTTTCGGTCAGGCCGCGAAGATCACGCTGCCGTCTGTATCGTTCATCACGACAGACGATATGACGCTGAGCGTTTCGGTAAAGAACGCCGACGGCACACCCTATGTATACGCCGACAGCTCCAATACGATCTACGCACAGGACAGGCCCGTTGTTCAGGCGAGCTATACGCTGGATAAGCCCCTGACCGATTACGCATACCCTGCGCTTGTGTGGAGCAGCAGCAATGAAAGCGTCGCGTCCATCGACCAAAACGGGAATATTACGATCAACGGTCCCGGTAAGGCAAAATTCCGGCTGACCGCGCCGAATGACGGGGAAGAGCATGCCGTGTATCGGGAAACCGAAGAACTGACCTTCGGCACGGGCCTGGCGCCGTATCTGTATATCCCCAATCATGAGATCAGCGTCGTCAGCGGCAAGGACGCGACGGTATATTGGAGCAGCAACCTCTGCGAAAAGAACGGCGATACGCCGACCGTTTTTGACATTACGCTCAAGCGCGGCGGCAGCGTGATCGATACCGCAACGGTTCAGGGGGCGTCGGGCAGCCCCGCAAGCAGCTTTACGATCGGCGGCGATGAACTGGCGTTTGATTACATCGATACCGAAAACAATATGTATACGCTGGAGGTTTCCGCCGTATTTCAAGGTATTACCTATCGCGATACGGCGACGATCCGGCTTGAATCCGTGCCTGCGAAGGTCCGGCTGAATAAGCTCGACAGTTATTACATTCTTGATACTGCAGGAAACGTAAACATCGGCTGGGATATCACGAATTTCAACCGCTTCTCATCCGAAAATGCTTCCGATCTGTTCCAATTGCTTGTAAGCAGGGGAAATGAAACGATCATCCAATCCAACGATCCGGGAGAGGGCGACGCGCAAGGCCATTATACCGGCAGTTATACGCTCTCTGATCTTGAAGTGGCAGCGAACGGCAGCGACAAAACAAGCTTCCGGGATGTTTACACCGTTACGATTCAGGCGAAAAACGGCGAGGACAACACCTGGAGTTATGATTCCTGTATTCTCTATGTTTACGACGCCGATGCGCTCAGGCTGCTGATGCAGGTTTCCGAAAAAAACAACAGCGTCTATTATAAAGATGAAGACGGCAATTTAAAGCCATGGGACGGCGCGCAGGGCGTTGACAGCTTTGTGATGACCAACGAGCCGGTCATCTCCGGTCTTTCGCAGGAAGAGATCCTGTCGTTGAACCGGGATATCGCGCTGAAAAACGTCGTTTCCGCCAATTACGGCGAATACGCCTGGATGGAAATCGCCGACCAGCTTGCATGGGCGTCAAGCAATAACGACGCCGCAACGATCAACTATCAGCAGGGCACGCTGTATGATGACATCCGCGGCTTCAGTTATGTTTCCTACCGCCCGACGACGGACTTTGTGCTTTCCGGCCTCGGAAACGGCGAGACCGAGATCTCGGCGCGTCATGTGTTGACCGGCATGACAGACAGCATAAACGTGGACGTTCAGACGCTTAAGGATAAGCTCTATCTCTTCCAGTGCTATCCGCAGGTGAAAACCGCGCTGACCTATAAAGACAGCGTCGGTGCGGAAAAAACCGTTTATACCGATAACACCGGCGCGGCGGCGATCTATGAGAAAAACGGGATCTGCAGCGACGTGTACTGCCGCTCCACGGGTAAGAACGGCAAAGTGTATCTCGGCACCTTCTTCCTTTCCGGTCTTGCTTCCGGCGAGCGCGATTCCACACAGCTGAAGCTTTACCCCTGCAACAACCTGCAGCTCAGAAGGGCGGCTTACGCCTATCTGTATCTCAAAAAACCGGACGGCACGCCCTATACCGGCAAGATCGCCTTCCGCGGCGGCGTCTATGTGAATAACGATTACAAGGGCGAAGCGAAATTCGCGCTGAATACAAGCGATGCTGCCCATCTTTCCGGCGAAGCTGATCAGATCGTGGATCTCGGAGAGAACGGCAAGAGCGACGGCAAGCTGGAAATCGTGATGGATCAAACCCAGTGGGGCCTGCCGGACAATCAGGTGAAAGCCGGAGATAAAATCCATTACACATTCCTGATCAAGCAGGGAGATAACGCCGCGGCGTATTATCCCATCTTCGTCAACATCGACGCCACCGTGAACCAGAAAACGTACGTCTGCAGCGGCGACGCCGTCGTCAACTTCCGCAAAAACACCGATGCGAACGCGCATCCCTTTGTTGTGCAGCAGTATGCCACGCTTCGCAAACGGGCAGAGAATTACAGCCGCACGACCAGCATACTGGACGCCGCCGTCCGCGTCGGCCCCAACGACAGCATGCCGGAGGCCGAGGTGGAGACCGTCGTCATGTGGTGGGGCGATTCCAAGAAGGAAGCGGAAAACGGCAAGGTCCGGTTCTGCACCCCGAACGGTCGGGAGGTTTGCCCGACCGGCGCAAAACAGAATAACAGATCCTATCCCTTTGCGGATGAAATACTGACGGACTATACCGTTACCGTTTCTGAGAAAACATTAAAAGGTATTCTGTCCAGAGGAGAACAATCAAGGCTTTCGCTGTACTATTACCGCGACGGCAAAAACGTTTCAAGAAAAGAAGCCGTCCCCTTTATCCTGTGCAACCTGCTGAGCGTGGGTAAGGTGGAGGAGAGCCCCAGCCTTTCCGATGCGATCAGCAAAATGGGGCAGTACATGCACACCGACGCGAAAAAAGGCTTGAGCACCGGAGATCAGTTCGTGGACGCCGCCATGCTGCTGGTGGCGAGCGACAATTTTACCGAAGGGCGCGGCAGCATGTTTAAGATCAAGCTCTCTCCCACCGGCGATCCCACAAAATTCCTGGGCTTTGCAGAGGTCAACGTCTATAAGGATATGGACAGCGAAGGTCCCAGTATGGAGCTGGCGTACGAAGAAGACGATTCCGATCTGGAGATCTACCCCACGCTGGACGAGGCGAAAACACTGGTCAACATAGGCAGAAACGGTCTGACCGCGCTTGGCGATTACGGCAACGCCGCCTATGACGAGGCAGCGGAAAACCTGAAAGGCGGCAGCGGCGCCGACGTGGGTTTTGCCGTGGGCGGCTATATGGAAACGCTGATCTATTATGATTTCCATAAAAGGGAATGGAAAATGTCGATCCTTGACGGCGGCTTCCACGCGGGAGCGGGTGTTGGTTATTCAAAGACATGGAACTATCAGGTGGGTCCCGTTCCCTTTAATGTGGAATTGAGCGTCGGCGGCGAGGCGGAGGTCACCATGGACGCTATCACGGCGGGCTACCGTTCCGTTGGGGGAACCACGTATATGGATAACGAATACCTCACGCAGCTTCGCCTTTATCTGTATCTCAAACTGTTTGCCGGCGTAGGGTTTGACTATTCCGTGATCGCCTTCAAGCTGGGCGTCTACGGGCAGATCAGCCTTGATATGCGGTTCCGCTGGCTCAACCGCCCAGGCCTGGAGGGCGACAGTTCCCATCCCTATCTTCTTTCTACCGGAGAACGGAATTACGATAACGCAAATCTGAACGGCCAAAAATTCGTGATAAACGGTGAGGTCGGTCTGGAATTCGTGATCAGGTTCCTGTTTATCAGCTATGAAAAGACGCTGTTCTCCTTTGATTTTGATTTTCTGAATGTCAGCGCGAATTCCTGGAATAAGATAGACGAGCTTTGGGCCGCGAACCGAAAAAACATGATGGCTGTGATCGAGGCGCTGCTGGACGACGGTTCCGCCGAAACACATAACGTGAACGGCAGACAGATGGTTTCCGTAAACATGGCGCCTAAAATGCAGAGCCGCGACTATCTGGAGGACGGCGGCAGAACGTGGAACACGCCCCAAGAGCAAAACTCCGGCTTCCTTTCCCGTCTGTTTAAGGCCCCCGCAAAGCCGATCGCCGCGGCGGACGGTGTGACCGCGCTTGAAACGAATACGTATCCTTACGCAAACCCCGTGCTGAGCAAAGACGGTAGCCTGCTGGTGTATCTCAGCGATAGGAGCAGCACGGACGTGGCGGCCACCCGTACGGCATTCGCCGTGAAGCGCGGCGCGGGCTACGCGCAGGGCGGCGTGATCGACGACGGCGGCTACGGCGACAGCCAGGCGGTTGTGGACGGTACCGACGATTTTGCGGTCAGCGCCTGGACGCGCCAGACGGTGAGCGTCAATAAAGAGGCCGACAGCGTTCTTACGAGCGAAGACCAGATGATGATGCTGAACGGTACCGAGATCTGCGCCGCCGTATACGACGGCGAAGGCTGGAATACGACCCGCCTTACCGATAACGGCGGCGCGGACGTGGCGCCTACCGTGGCTGTAAACAGCGATAAGGCTGTCGTCGCATGGAGAAGCGTGGCTGCCATCGACGCCGAAAATATCACGAGCTTTGATCAGAAGGACAACATCCTTTACAGGATCTATGAAAACGGCGCATGGGGAGAGCCCCGGAGCCTGTACAACGGCACAGGCGGCGCGGTGAAGGGCGTTGCCTCCGCCATGATGGAAAACGGCGCGGCTGCCGTGGCGTATACCCTTGATATCGACGGCGACGACGTCACCATCGCGGATCGTGAGATCATATACGCCGTGATCGGCGCCGACGGCGAGGTCGTAAGAAACGTACGCGCCACGAACGACGAAAAGCTGGACGAGAACCCGCAGCTTGCCGTGGTGAGCTTCCCCGCGGACGACGACGCGCAGCGCTTTGTGCTGGGCTGGTACACGCAGGAAATGCAGAACGGCGTTACCGTGAGCGATATCTGCCTGTTCGATTTTAACGACGCGGGCGTTACCGGTCAGATGATGCCGCAGTCCCTCAGCGAGGCGACCACGGGTGAAAACGTAAAGGTCACCTCCGACTTCCGCTTCTCCAAAAACGCGGAGAGCATCGACGACCTGTCCATTCTCTGGGTGGAACGCGACGAGGGCAAAACGGAATCCCTTGCTCAACAGGCAGACGGCGAAGGCGCCGCTGCCGACAGCGCCGACAGGGGCGATATCGATACCGAAAAGGACGTTCTCAAGGGCGTGAAGTTCTTCACCTACGGCCAGAACGACGAACTCATCAGCTTTACCGGCGCCTTGAACGTGGCCGAAATGCCGGACGCCACCCTGATCGATCACTTTGATGCGTACACGGAAAACGATACGCAGATCACCGCTGCGGTGCTCGGCACTACCTACGGCGCGAACGGCGCGACAGAGCAGAAGACCGGCGAGACGACCGGCGGAGATACCGTCACCTATACCGTACCCAAGGCGGTTTCCGCCATGTACACCGCCGTCGATACCTATGAAGATAAGATCGAAGTGCCCATGGTGATCGCGGATTACGAGACCGTGAAGCTCGGCGCGAAGACGCAGCTTCAGGTGAACGTGCGCAACGGCGGCATCCATCCCATAACAAAACTGAAGGTGGATATCGGCGGCATCGTTTCAACCTTTGAAGATCTGAATCTGCTGCCCGGCAACACCCTGCAGCTTTGGGCAGACTACGACGTGCCCGAGGATAAGATCGTGGATGCTGCGTACACCGTAACGGCGACCTTCAGCACGGGCGAGAAGCTCGCGAGCGGTATTGCGTATCTTGATTTCACCGATCTGCAGATCACCGACGCGCGCGTTATGGAGGAGCTTGAAGGCAGCCGCGTGATCCAGGTGAAGCTCAATAACGGCAGCGACGCAAAGCTTGCCGACAGCGGCCGCAGCGTGCGCCTGAGCTTCTGGAGCGATCCTTCGCATAAAACCGCCATTGAAAGCATGCCCGCCGTTGTTATCGGCAGCAACGACGATCTGAAGATGATCGACGAGGGCGGCTACAGCAGGCAGGTCACGTTTGACGTCGCCGCTTACGTGAAGGGCGATTCGGAAGAAACCGTTGAGATCCCCGAAAGCGGCGTACCTGTGTATATCATGGCGGAGGTGCTGACGGATGGCGAGCTTGACGCGGAGCTCTCGTACAAGAACAACTTCGCCTCCGTCACCTGCGACAACCTGAAGGTCCGCACCGGGCAGGACGTGACGCTCACCAGCGATTTCGCCATCGAAGGCGAAGGCGATTCCGCCGCGACCACCGTGACCGTGAACATGCAGAACACGCGCCTGGGCGAGACCTCTACAGGCAATCTGATCGTGACGCTGCTGGATGAAAACGGCGAAGTGATCGAGCAGAAGCAGAGCTACCGCAGCGGCGCGGTCAACAACGGCCTGCTGACGCTGGGCGGCGAAGCGAAGGCCACCGAGACCTTTACCTTTGAAGCAGTCGGCGCGGACGCGGTCGTCACCTATTCCGACCTTGTGCTGGACTATGACAACGTAAATCTGAGCAGCATTTCGTTCAGCAACGTTCCCGATATCACTTTGGAAAGCTTCACCGAGCAGGCGGATGGCTCCTTTACCGCTGCCGCGACAGTGGATGAGATCAGCTCCGTCACGGTCGTTGCGGCTGCCGAGAGCGGTTATTCCAACGTAAGCGTCAGCGCGAACGGCGGCGCTGCGGCCGGCAATGCCAACGCGGTCAGTGAAACGCTCTCCGTAACCGCCGGCCAGATCAACACGATCACCGTGGCCGTAACCTCCCACGACGGCGGTACACGGAATTACGTGCTGACGCTGCTCAGCAAAAAGACGGTCCTTGTGAAAGCGGACGCGAAGGAAAAGATTTACGGCGACGCCGATCCCGAGCTGACCTATACGGTAACGGGACTAGCGGATGGCGACGAACTGAACGTAACGCTGTCCCGCACGGAGGGCAGGAACGTAGGCGAGTAAGATATAACCGCCGAGATCGC
>CAMOVW010000014.1 GCA_946627725.1 uncultured Clostridia bacterium | reverse complement strand
CCGCCTCGAGCAGGTATTCGATAACCTTACTCTGCTTGGCAACACGGTACAGCGTCATTTTGATGGAAACGACATCATCATCGTTCGCTGCCTGATGCAGCATCTCCAGGAACGGAGTCATGCTGTCATACGGATAGGAAAGCAGCTTATCGCCCTCAACGATCTGATCCAGGACCGGCCGGCGCATGTCAAACTGAGGTGTTTTCTGCGGCACGCGCTTTTTGTAGAACAGCTCAGAGTGCTGTCCCAGCAGATCGCGAAGCTTAAAGACAAACGAAAGATCCAGCGGTTCATGGTAGAAGAACACCTGCGAGCGGTCGATCTTCAGATAGATGCACAGCACGTCCACGATCTTGCTCTCGAGCTCGCGGGAAAGCTCCAGACGAACCGGTTTAAGCTTGTTGCGCTTGCGGATGATATCGCTCATGAAATCGCGGTAATCGCCTTCTTCGTCATGCTTATAGATCTCATCCGGATCGATATCCGCATTGCGGGTCACACGGATCAGCGACTTGGCCTTCACGGTATATCCGCGGAAAACCTCCGGCAGATAGTGAAGGATCAGCTCTTCAGAGAGAATGAAGGTATTCGTTCCCTCTTTGACCTGCACCAGACGCGGGAAAACACCGGTGCCGCAGGGAATGATTCCGATGCGCTCGCCGCCCGATTTCGTCTCAAGAACGGCGACCGCATAGATCGCCTGATTCTGCAGGAACGGGAACGGCTGTTTCGGGCCGACGATGTTTGGCTCGATGAGTGGCTGGATCTCACGGTCAAAGTAACGGCGCAGCTTCTTCTTTTCGTCCTCACCGATCTTATGGTAATCAACGATTCGGATTCCGACCTCTTCCAGTTTTTCCATCAGCTCGGCATAGACCTTATCACGGCGCGGGATCATTTTCCGCGTCTCCTTATAGATCATGTCGATCTGTTCCTTCGGCGTCATGCCCGCGCGGGAATCCGCATCAATCGGGTCAAGCTGGTTCCGGTGGATCAGCTTACCGACACGCACCATGAAGAATTCATCGAGATTAGTCTGGTAGATCGAAGCAAAACTCAGGCGTTCGCAGAGCGGCACTTCCTTGTTTTCAGCCTCTTCGAGCACGCGCTCTGTGAAGCGCAGCCACGAGAGTTCCCGGTTCATAAAGGCCGGGCGGACGTCTTCTTTCATGTTCAAATCCTCTTCCTCTGTTATATCCGTTTCATTAGGTTTCACGAAGCTGACCGGTTCTTCCGGCTCCGCTGCATCTTCATGCACCTCCGGTTCCTCCGGCGTGCCGAAGTATATCCCCGCCACGAACGCGTCGCTGAAAGCCTACGTGCGCTATACCTGGACCAGAGCGCTGGCGCTGGGCGCGGCGGAGCTGAAACGGCAGGGCAAAAAATACCGTCCGGGCAGAGGCGTGTTCCTTTCCCCCGCCACAAACGAAACGCTGCCGAACGGCTTGCCCTGCAGCAACATCGCAGAGATCGGCGCAAGAAAATTCGGCCTGTTTTACCCGTTTATCCTCACCATCCCCACAAAAAATCTGTTTGATATGCACGATGGGGATTACACTTACAATATCTATCGGTTCGCCCTTTCGGACCCGGACGTGACCTTTATCTTCTCCGTTTTTCTTTCAATCAACGTCAGTCAGCTTGCCTACCTGCGCGAGCACTGGCAGGTGATCGTGGACGACATTGAAAAGGGCACGATCTCAGATTCCGTTGATATGAAACCCGAACTGCGGGCCGCGCTTCTTAAAAAAGTGAAGCCCATGCCGGAACGGGCGGAGTATCTGCGAAAACAGTTTACGCAGGGCTTTGACGAAACGCTTTTCAAGCGCATCTGGCCGAATCTGACCGTGATCTGCGGTATCGGCAACGCTTCCTTCCAATCCGCCGCGAACCATATCCGCAGCGTGGCGAAGGGCGTTCCCTTTGATTTTTCCATTTACGGGGCGTCCGAAGGGCTGGTTGCCGCCGTGCCGGAACTGGAGACCACGGATATGCAGCTTCTCACCGACAGCTGCTTCTACGAGTTCATCCCCTACGGCGACGAGAGCGGAAAAACGCTGACGCTGGCCCAGGTGAAAGCCGGTGAGAAATACGAGATACTGATCACCACGCAGGCAGGGCTTTACCGCTACCGGCTGAAGGACGTGATCGAGGTAAAGGGCTTCCGGGGCAAGTGCCCGCTGATCTCCTTCGTTTACCGCAAAGGGCAGATGTTCAACGTGGCGGGCGAAAAGTTCAGCGAAGAGGACGCCCGCAACACCATCCTGATGCTGGAAAAAGCCCATGGCGTTTCCATTGAAAAATGGCTGTTCTATCAGGATGAGAGCGTTATGCCGAACCGTTACGCCCTTGTGGTGGAAGACGACGCGGGGCTGGATTGGGACGCCTGCATCGATGAGCTCGAGGGCTATATGGGGCAGTGCAACAAGCGCTATGAAAGCCAGCGCGCGAAAAGCTTTATCGGCAGGTTGACCGTACGGCTGCAGCAGCCCGGCACCCACGCCGCGTGGGCGGCAAGGTGCATCGAAAAGGGCGCGTCCGCCGCGCAGGTGAAACCCGTGCATTCTCTGGATAATGAAGAGAAACGGGAATTCTTCTTAAGTAAATTAATTAATTGAAATACAGGAGGCAAATTATGAAAAAACGTATCAGCAAGATCCTTGCAGTCACACTTTCGTTGATCCTTCTCCTTGCCTGCGGCGTTCCCGCTTTCGCCGCCACCAAAGATAACGTAACCCAATACGGCGCCGCCGGCGGGTATCTTGCCATCGGCGATTCCATCTCCCGCGGCTGCGGCGCAGAGGGCTTCTACATCGGCAGAAACGGCGAATACCTGCCCAACGGCGAAGGCCAATACGGCGAGTACGATCTGCGCAACGTGCAGGGCTGCGTTCCTTATCAGATCGCGCAGGCCGTCGGCTGCAACGCCCCTATGGATATGACGGACCGCAGCGCCACCTATTGGCCCTTTACCTATCCCGGCATGACCACGGCCGTCACCCTTGACCTTCTCGGTGTGGACGACGGCTTCACCGATGAAAAACTGAACTACGCCTATTATTCAGATATGCTTGAGTATTTCGGCTGGGAAGGCTCCTTCAGCGGCGTGCGCGAGGGCGATACCATCGACGCAGTAACCGCCAAAAAAGGCGCCGTCGGCAAATGCGGCAATATCATCGACCTGATCAAGCGCGCCGATCTCATCACCCTGCAGCTGGGCATGTGCGACGTGTTCTACCGCACCTACCGCATCGTTTCCAACGGCGGTATGCTGGCGGACGGCATGAGCTTCGATCTCTCCAGCCCCGAGGCGATCAAAAACCTTGTTACCACCGCGGTTTCCGAAATGTGGAACGGCTATCGGTACTGGAAAGAGAATTATCCGCTGATTATCGAAACGATCCAGAAGCTGAATCCGAACGCCGATCTTGTTATGGTAGGCGCCTTCAACCTTGTAAACGAGCTCACCATTACGGACGATCTTCTCGCCCCCATCGGCACCGCCTTCTCCGTGATCACCGACAGCATGAACTGCCAGTATGAGAAGTGGGCCAAGGAATACGGTATCCCTTACGCCGATATCGCAAATACGGAGACGCAGGCCGCTGAGCTGGATTGGTCCCTGCTGGGCGATTTTATGGATAACACCTTCACCGGCACCCATCCCACCCAGAACGGTTACGATTACATCGCCCGTCAGATCCTTTCCGTATTGCCGCCGGTAGACGATACAAAAAACATCTCCGTTGATATCGGCAGATTCGATACTGTGGATTACGTGCTTGTAAACGGCATCCCCGTAAAGAACTACACGATGAAAGATCACGTTCTTACCATCCCTTACGGCGCGCCCGGCGCCACGAACCTTACCATCGGCATCAAAAACGACGACGGTACCGTTGCCGCCCAGACCTATACGCTCACCTATAAGATCGGCGAAGGTTATTCCGCCTATCGCGTAAACGGCACCAACGATGCGAAGGGCACGGCAACAAAACCTTTCCATACCGTATTCAAGCTGATCAAAGATCTGTTCCAGAAGATCGTTGATTTTGTGAAAGGCCTGTTTCAGAAGGGATAAGCTCCTGTTCTGACAGATCTTCCGGAAAGGAGTTGTTTTCTTGCATTGTCCCAAATGCGGGGGAGAGATCCCCTTTTATGACATAAAACCGAACTGCAAACACTGCGGCGTTAATATCCGCTATTTTACGCAGGAGAGCAAGCTGATGCGGGACGCCAAGCGTACCGAGCTTGAGGGCGCAGTGGCGCGGATGGTGATCACCCGGATCAAGGCGTCCTTCATCGGCGGAAAGCTTGCCGTTGCCCGGCTGGTATTTACGCTGCTTGCGGCTGCCGCGCTGGTGGTACCCTTCGGCGGCGTTCAATACGATCTGCCGCTGTTCGGCAGAAGCTTTTCCGTAGGTATCATCGGATTGATCCAGGGCTTCGGCAACGGGCTTGTAATGAATCTGCCCCACTTTATGAACAGCGCTCTTGTAAAAGCGCAAACGATGGCGGCGCTTGTGCCCGCCTGCGTGTTCGTTTGTGTGGCGCTGATCGACGTGATCATTCTCGTTGCATATATTCTCAGCTTTCTGAATCTTACGAAAAGCGCAAGATTTATGAAAAACGCCGCTTTGATCGGCGCTGTGATTTCCGTTGTGGGGCAGGCCGCCGCGCTGATCGTAAAATTCACTGTAAAAAACAGTGAAACGGCCTCCGTGCAGATGGGCTTCGGCGCCCTTGCCGCCTGCGCCATGTTTGTTGTGCTGTTTTTGCTGAACCGCGCAATGCTGAACAAGGGGCTCGAGCCGGTTTATAAAGAGAACGATATCAAACGCCGCGATATGCTCAAGCGCGTTCGCGCGGGCGAAGTTGATCTCGACGACCTTCCCCTTCCCGTGTTTGAGAGCGAAGAGGAACGCGAAGAGCGCATGAAAGCGCTGGAAGAAGCCCTGAAGGCGGAAGAGGAGGGCAAGGAGTTATGAGCAAACCCATGAATAAAACAGTAAAACGCCTGCTGCTCTTTCTTGTGATCGTTGCCCTGCTGGGCGGCTGCTTCGGCGCCGTAGCTCTTTACGCAAAAAAAGAAATGAGCAAACCGCGTTTTCAGATGCCGGAGATCGATGAGCTTCCCTCCGTGACCGCGCTTCCCACCGATAAGGCAGCTCTTGCCGCATATCTGAACCGCCTTTACAGCGAGGCTGTTGCTTCCGACGAAACCGAAGGCTCCTGGCGCACGGACGTGGACCTCGGCGGCGATCTCGATCTGCCCTTTGCCGAAGACGACAACGCCATCGTATCCCTGATCCGCGACGGCGCGGCAGGGGAGTTCGCGTCCCTGTATCCCGCCGCTTCGGGTGTGAAGCTGCGCGAAACAAAAGACGCCCCCGTCCTTGAACTGGATGCGGCTTCCATTACGGATTTCACCGCCGTACAGGGCAAGGTAAACGAAGAGGGCGAGCCTTACGACCTCGATTATTATTATGTGGATCTCACGCTGGATCCCGCTGCCGCAAACGCTGCGGCGATCACCTCCGGCGATTTGTACGCCGGTGCGCTCGATAAGCTGAAGGCTGCCGTAACATCGGCAGATTCTGCCGCCGAAGCGCAGGCGTATACGATGCATTTCAAAATCGACCGCATCAAAGATCACCTTCTGAATGCGGAGATCAGTAAATCCTTCCGGATCACCGCGGACGTGGCGTTTACGGAAGCCTATGCGGCGCTTGCAAACGGCGCGGCGAAATCAAAGGTGGTATTTCCGTATAAAACCGTGCAGCACGTTGATTTTACCTGGTACGGCGCCCGCTTTACGGAACGCGCCATCGTTGCGAAAGCCGGCGATATGACGGCCCTTCCCGCAAGCGTTGTTGTAAACGGCGATTCCACCGGCGACGATTACACCCTTACCTTTACTTCTACCGATCCCGACGCCATCAGCATTGACGCGGACGGCGTGATGACGGTACACAAAGCCCCGGAGGAGACCGCAACGATCACAATGACGCTGAAGTACGGCGCGCACACCTATACGGATACGCTTACCGTATACATCACAGAACTGGAGGTGGAAACCAATGTCGGATGAAAAGAATACGCAGACGCCCGTTGAAGTGGACGAACAAAAACTGAACGCGAACGTCTTCCGCAGCTATAACTATATCGGCACAAAGGAGACCATCGCCTATCTGTTCAACGATTTCTCAAACTCCTTCAACATCAACGGCTACCAGCAGAGATATATCTGGGACGTGGTGCGCATCGATTTCGGTATTTCCGCCATCGTAGGCCTGTTCACCGGCGCATGGGATATCATCAACGATACCTTTATTTCCGCCATCGTGGATAACACCCGTACCCGTATCGGTAAGTTCCGCCCGTATCTGGTGTTCTTCCAGATCCCCATGACCCTGATCGGTCTGCTGTACTGGTTCCTGCCGTACTTCTTCCCGGATACCCCCGGCACTTACATACCGAAACTGATCTTCTATTTTGCTTTCAGCGTGCTCACCGAAACCGCCAATACCTTTACCGGCGTTGCGAAAAGTGGATATATGAGTACCATAACGCCGAACCCCACGGAACGTGTGCGGCTGATCACCCTCGCGGAGCTGCTTACCGGCTACATGGGCGAGGATATGCCGCGGTACATTTTCGGCTTTATGTACGATATGGTATCCACCGGCAAATGGCAGATCAAAATGCGCTCCATCTTTATGGGCATGGGCGTTAGCTGCGCAATGATCTCCTCCGCCTTCACCTTCTGGTTCTTCCTGCAGAGCGACGAGCGTGTGCCCCAGTCGCTGGAGCGGCCTGATCTGAAAGCCGGTTTCAAGGCCATTGTTACAAACTACCCGGTGCTGCTGATGACCCTTTCCGATTTCCTTGCGGGCTTCGGCGTGGGTACCAGCCAGGATAACTACTGGATCGACGTGTTCGGCGGCGACAGTATGATCAATACCGCCAAAGCTTTGGTCAGCGCCATTTCCGCCCCGGTGGGCAGTATCAGTTACGCGTTCGTTGCGCCTCTCAGAAAACGTTTCTCCTCTAAATTCCTTTGGGTGGGGTCCGATTTCTACGGCGATATGGTCACCCTCGGTTTCTTCGGTCTGGGTATGATCAACAAAAACTATCTCAAACTCAAGCCCATGCTCATCGGCTACGGCTTTACGGAATTCTTCGGCAAGCTTCTGTTCGGCGTAAACAAGGTTATCAACGCCGATCTGTGGAACGAGGCCATGGACTACTGCGAGTGGAAAAACGGCTACCGAATGGAAGCCACCACCGGCGTCGCCAAGAGCCTTGTTGCCAAGCTGCAGGGCATATTCATGGGCACCATCAACAATTTCGTTATGAAAAAGGTGGGCTACGTACAGGGGCTTAAAATCGGTACCCAGAGCGAGAAAACCAAGTTCTGGCTGTTTGCGCTTTCCACCGTGATCCCGTTCCTCACCAGTATACTCGGTATCGTGCCGAAGATGCTTTGGCCCATCAACAAGAAGAAACGCGCCCAGATGTACTATGAGCTCTCCGAGCGCAGAAGCAAGATGGTTTCCGATTACGTTGACAGCGTAAAAGACAAACCCGGAAAAGAAACAGTATAATCGAAAGGGAGAGAATTTGAAATGAAAAAAACAGCATCCCTTGTGCTTGCAGTCCTGCTGGCAGTTTGCTGCGTGATTCCTGCCTTTGCCATACAGTTCCCCGGGGTGAAGAAGCTGAGCGACAGCCCGTCCTTCGGCGCATATGAGCATGTGTTCATTATCGGTATCGACGGTGCGGGAAGGTTTTTCAAAGAAGCCGACACGCCGAATTTTGACCGCATCTTTGCAAACGGCGCCGTGAAATACGACGTGCGTACCGAAGTGCCTACCGACAGCGGCCCCAACTGGGCTTCCATGCTCACCGGCGTATCTTATTTCAAGCATAAGATCCACAACGGCAACTCCGGTGAAGAGCAGCGCGACAGCTCCACCAAATATCCCACCGTGTTCAGCGTGGCGCGCGCCGCAATGCCCGAAGCCGAGCTTGCATCCTTTGTGAACTGGAACAACGTGAATTTCGGTATGATCGAAACCGATATCGGCGTCACCGAGCATCAGAACGGCGACGACAACGCCCTTACGGACGATATCTGCGCTTACTTTGACGCAGGCAATCAGCCCGCCGTATTCTTTACGCAGATCGATCTGGTAGACGCGGCAGGCCATGCCCACGGCAGCGCCTCGCAGGAGTACTTTGACGCGATCCATACGGCGGACGGCTATATCGGCAGAATTTACGATGCGCTTGTACGCAACGGCCTGTTGGAAGACGGCCTGTTTATCGTTACCGCAGACCACGGCCACACCATTGCCGGCGGCCACGGCCGGTTCTCTATGCGTGAATCCCTTACCACCATTGCTGCAGCCGGTAAAACCGTGGTCCCCGGCGGCGAGCTGGATAAGGATACCCGCGATCGCGATATCGCCGCCATCACGCTGTTTGCCCTCGGTCTGGATAAAACTAACGAAATGTCTGCCCGTGTGCCCGGCGGCCTGTTTGAAGATACCGACGGCGAAAGACGTTCTTTCTTCAAGGATCCGCTCGACGGCATCATTTCCCCCGTGATGTGGCTGGTAACGCTGCTCACGCCGGATCACTGAGCGACCGTTCAAAACAACAACCCGGCAGGTCCCTCATAACCGAAGGTGACCCGCCGGGCGCTTTTATTGAAAAACAAGGAGAATCTTTCTATGAAGCAATACGATATCGCGGCATACATCTGGCCGTCTTATACCGGCAAAGAGCCCCGTACGCGGCAGTTTTGGGAGCAGGGCATCGGCGAATGGCAGTCCGTGCTCAGCGCGGAAAAACGTACGGAAGACCAGATCCTGCCCCGCAAGCCTTTATGGGGCACGGTGGACGAAGCCGACCCCAAGGTGATGGAATTCCAGATCAAAGAAGCCCTGCGCCACGGCGTGAACGTATTTATTTACGATTGGTACTGGTTCGACCGGCGTCCGTTTCTGGAGCAGTGCCTTGACGAGGGCTTTCTCGGCGCGCCGAACAATACGGATATGAAGTTTTATCTGATGTGGGCCAACCATGACGCGGGCTACACATGGGATAAACGGCAGTCCGGGCTGGACGAGATCATCTGGCTGGGCAGCCAGCCCCGCGAGGAATTTGACCGGGTCTGCCGCCGGGTGATCGACCTGTATTTCAGCCGTCCCAATTACTATAAGATCAACGGCTGCCCCGTATTTATGATCTACGACGCCATCAACCTTGTGAAGGGGCTGGGAGATATCGAAAAAACAAGAGCCGCGCTGGAACATTTCCGCACGCTCGTAAAGCAGGCCGGTTTCCCCGATCTGCACCTGCAGATGACGGTATGGAGCGAGGGCGCCTTCAATGTGAGCGGCGTGGATTCCAACCGTTCCGGGTCCGCAAAAGATATCGTGGAAATGCTCGGCTTTGATTCCGTCACCCATTATCAGTTCGTCCATTTTACGGACTGCAACCGCGATTATCTTGAGATATTGCCGGACGTTCAAAAAGAATGGGATCGCCTTCGCACCGAATATTCCGTGCCCTATTATCCCCACGTTACCGTGGGTTGGGATAACAATCCCCGCCATCATTTTCT
The DNA here is from genome assembly GCA_946627725.1 of uncultured Clostridia bacterium. GTDB lineage: Bacteria > Bacillota > Clostridia > Oscillospirales > Acutalibacteraceae > RUG806. The sequence goes on along the minus strand of CAMOVW010000014.1, from coordinate 16,984 downwards.
CACGCTGCCCATCATGAAGAACAATACGCCCGAAAACTTCAAAAAGGGCCTTCTGATGGCGAAGGATTATGCGGACAAGTATAACGACGTGCCCCTGATCACCGTCAATTCCTGGAACGAGTGGACGGAGATGAGCTATCTGGAACCGGACGACGTTTACGGCTACGGTTATCTGGAAGCGGTGCGAGACGTATTCTTGCCGGAATAAAAGAATACGGATCGTTCAAAATACACCTGAAGGGAGGCGCGCGCAATGTGCTGCAGATATTATTTCAGCGATCGGCCCGCAGATGAAAAGATCATGAAGATCATCGCTTTAATGGATCGGGATTACCCCGGCGCGTATAAAACCGGCGAGATCTTTCCGGGGGACGCCGCGGCCGCCGTCATCGGCGAGGGGAGCCGCCTGCGCCACGTGCCCGCCACCTTCGGGTTCCCCGGATATAAAGGCGGAAAGCTTCTGATCAACGCCAGATCCGAGACCGCCTCCGAGAAGCCGACGTTTGCGGAAGCAATGCGCTGCCGCAGGGCGATTCTGCCTGCGGACGGCTTCTATGAGTGGAGCCGGGACGAAAAGAAGACAAAGTATCTTTTTACTTTGGACGGCCTTCGTACCCTGTACCTTTGCGGCCTGTATCAGATCGTGGATGGGCAATACCGCTTTGTGATCCTTACCCGGCCCGCAAACGCCTCCGTTGCCGATATCCATAACCGCATGCCCGTGATCGCCGCCGCGGATCAGGTGCGCCCCTATCTTACGGACCCCGAAGCCGCGCGCCGGATCATTGCCGCCGCAAATCCGAAGCTGAACAGGCAACAGGCTTAACGCGGCCGGACGTCTTTTCGGTAACTGCTGTTTTGTTTATCCTGTTATTTTCTGAAAGAAATGATTGACAATGCCTGTCATTTTTGATAAAATACGGATACGGAAGAAGCCTCCATAGTTAAATGGATATAATAAACCCCTCCTAAGGGTTAGTTGTGGGTTCGATTCCCGCTGGGGGTGCCAGAACAGCAGCCGTTTGGCTGCTTTTTTTGTACCCATCCTCACCGGTATAATCATCCGCTTGCGCAGGCAGTATCATACTTGTTCTCTTTGCTGTGATGAATAATGAATAACTTCCAATCCTGTAAATCATTTGTTTTCTGAAATTCGGTTTTGCCGCTTGAATCTGCAGCGGATGTATGATAGAATAAAACAGAAACAAATCATGAAAGGGCAATCATATTGCGTAGGATAGGAAACGTAAAGCTTTCAAAAGCTGATGCGCCGCGTTCCGGCAACAATTTATTAAAGATGATTCTCTGCTGCACGGTTTTGCTTGCGGCTTTGGTTTTTGTTGCGGATGCGCCCATACTGCGCGCAGCGCGGCAGAGCAGCCCGAATGCGGGATATCGTGCGCAGAGTGAAAATACGTTGCCGGGCGATACCGTATCTCCGGCAGCGCAAACATCGCCTTTTTTCCTCCCGGATGAGATAACCGCAGAAAATGATTCGCAGGCAGAGCGGCAAATCACGACGCCTGTAATGGGGGCCTCCGAAAACGGGTCCGAACCTGCAACGGCGCAAAATTCATATACGAACGCCGATACGGCGACGGAGGATCCTTTTGCGCAGCCGTCCGATCAGGGGGATAAAGCGATCGGGCAAAATGAGGCTGATCTCTCTTACAGATATGAAGAACGCGCACAGATCGCCGTGCGGGCCCAACCGGCGCTCGCCCCTGCGCGAACGCTGTATATAGAACCCACGGGGCAGTATGAAAACATGCTGAACGCCGCATCTGATACGATCCATTATGAATTTGACGTTGGCGAAAGAGGCGTTTTGTATTACGGGCTTGATTCCGAGGCGGAGAATAGCGCCGCATGGAAGGTTCGCTTGTATCAGCAGTATTATGTAAACGGAAGCGGAGGGGAAACCGCATATCGGTCGCTGAACACTTTGAATGCCGCGGCAAAAAACAAACGAAACCGTGCGCCGGGGATCGGACTTATGCCCGGCCATTACAGGATCAGCGTTGCGTCGGAAGGCGTTTTTACGCCTGCGCTCTTCTCTCTTTGCATAGAGTTTTATGCCGGTACTGCGTATGAGATGGAATATAACGATTCCGTTACCCGCTATACGGAGATTTATGCGGACGTTCCCGTGAAAGGCAGCGCTTCTTTGTATGATGACGGACGCGATACCGACTGGTATATGATCCGTACCTATTCGGATTGCGCTTTGGATCTGCTTTTTACCCATACAAGCAGCAAACAGACTACCGTTGCTTTTAAGGTGTATCTTTATGACGCCGATATGCGGGAACTGTACAGTGGCAATTCACTGCTTTCGGATATCTCCATAACCAGCGGACGCGTGGGTGTGCCTGCGGGGACGTATTTTATTCAGGTGCAGGGGCGTGTATATACCGAAAGCGAATATACGCTAACCGTACGGCGTGACGCCGCAGATTTTGAGAAAGAGCCGAACGACGGCTTTGCGTTTGCCACGCCGATTGTGCCTGGCGAAGCGCTGCGCGGCGCCCTTTCCGGTCGAAGCGGCAACTCAGACAGGGATTATTATGTGTTCACCCTGCAAAATCCGGGGTACGTGAACGTCGCTTTGAAGAATCTGGTCCTTGCCGAGAAGTCGTCGGGCTATATCAGAAGGGTTCGGCTGCTTGATTCCGAGGGACATTCCCTTTACGGCGCGCTGCTTACGGATGTGGCCGATGGAATACGTTCCTCAAATATCGGCCTTGGCGCCGGAACGTATTATATCTCTGTGGATAACGACGATCTGTATCTGAACAGCGGTACCTATGAGATAGAGTATTCTTTCACCGCATCCAGTGGCTGGGAGCGGGAATACAACGGCACCCCCGAATGCGCCACGCAGATTACGGACAGAGTTAACGTCAGCGGTACCATTTCAGACGCCGAAGCGCTGTTTGATGAAGATTGGTATACATTCAGTACCGATGACGCCGGAACGCTGATTCTCCGGCTGAATCATGATAATCTCGGCGGCGGCAGAGATATCTTCCATGTAACGTTGTATTCCGCAGCGCAGAAGCAGATCGGCGATACTATGGTGAGCTTTGAAAGCAGCGATACGGTATCCGCCCGGTTTGCCGTAGCGAAAGGAAAATTCTATGTTAAAGTAACGTCCGGTAATTATAAGTCGGATGTGAGATATTATTTGAGTTACGAAACAGAAAAGTGAGGCTTGAACGATGAAGTTTTCCGTTAGTTCCTATAGCTATGCGGGGTTGACCCGCACCGGCGAAAAAACAGAGGCGCAGTTGATCCCGCTGGCGGCGGAAATGGGATTTCAGGCGATCGAATTCGCCGAGATCCACCCTGCGGAAGGGATGGATAAGGCTGAATACGCCGCCTTTTTGCATAATGAGGCAGAAAAAGCCGGCATTGAGATTGCGGCATACTGTATCGGCGCGGATCTTCTGCGTGATACGGACGCCGAGATCGAGCGTTTGAAAGGCGAGGTGGATATCGCCGCCGCCCTCGGCGTTCATGTGATGCGTCACGACGCGTCCGGCGGATACGGAAGGGATTACCGCGGTCAGAGGGGCTTTGCAAATGCCCTGCCGACCCTTGTGCGCGGATATAAGGCCGTTACTGAATATGCGCGTGAGAAGGGGATCCGCACCTGTATCGAAAATCACGGTTTCTTCTGTCAGGACAGCGCCAGGGTAGAGGCGATCATCAACGGGGTGGCGGATGAAAATTTCGGCGCGCTGGTGGACATCGGTAATTTTATGTGCGCGGATGAGGATCCTGCCGTCGCGGTAGGAAATCTCGCCCCCTACGCGTTTCACGTCCACTGTAAGGATTTCCATTTCAAAAAAGGCACGGAGTTTATCCCCGGAGAGGGGTTCTTCGGCACCCGCGGCGGCAACTTCCTGCGGGGCGCGATCATCGGCCATGGCGCCGTACCTGTGGCGCAGTGCATACGTATCTTGAAGAACGCCGGATACAACGGTTATTACACGGTGGAATTTGAAGGAATGGAACACCCCCTTACCGGCGTACGGCTGGGGCTTGAAACGCTGAAGCAGATCGACGCGCTGTTATGACCGACGCGGATTTTATGCGGCAGGCGATTTCTCTTGCGCAGGCGGCTGCCGACGAGGGCGAAGTGCCCGTAGGAGCGGTGATCGTTCGAAACGGAGAAGTGATCGCCACCGGGCGCAACCGGCGCGAATTGGGCAGAAACGCCCTTTATCATGCGGAAATCGAGGCGATCAACAATGCCTGCCGCGCGCTTGGCGGCTGGCGTCTGCCGGGGTGTACGCTTTACGTAACGCTGGAACCCTGCCCGATGTGCGCTGGGGCTGTGATCAACGCCCGTATCGAAAGGGTCGTTTTCGGCGCTTTTGACCGTAAAGCAGGAAGCGTGGGCAGCGTTACGGATCTGTTTACCTTCCCGTACAACTGGAAGCCGGAAGTACGCGCCGGGTGTATGGAAGACGAATGCGCGGAGATGCTTTCCGCTTTCTTTAAAAAACTCAGAATAAAGAATAAATAAAAAGCGCAGGCGAATGACCTGCGCTTACAGGGCGGGGAACCGCCCTTTATTTGTTATGTTTGTGTTTACGTAAGAGAATAATTCTGTGCGAATCTTTCATCCCATGTTTGTTCGATTCCTTCCCGCCATGCAAGAGCTTTTTGGGTAAGGTGAGCTGCAATATCCGGAAGCTTATCCGCCAGATTTACGGTTTCACCGGGGTCCGCCTCAAGATCGGAAAGAAAAACGTCCGCGCGCTGCGGCTCATTTTCCGTTAAACGGCCGTTAAGTACCAGCTTATAATTGCCCCATCGCACGGCGGTTTGTTCCTCCATTTCCCAAAACAGGAATTCATGGGTATCTGTTTTATCGCCGAGCAGCATTGGCATAATGCTTTCCCCATCCAGCGTATAATCGGACGGATCGCCGCCGGCTGCTTCAAGCAAGGTCGGGAAAATGTCTGTGGAAATATGCGGGCTGTTGTATACCGCGGATGGAATATGCCCTTTCCAGCAAAGAATGGCGGGGATTCGTATGCCGCCTTCAAACAAACTGAACTTATGACCGGCAAAACCGCCGGTTGTTCCGCCGTAATAAGGATCCGGCGTACCGTCAAGCCAGTTTCTGCTCTCTCTGGAAGGGCCGTTGTCGCTCTGAAAATAGATCAGCGTGTTCTCTGTGAGATTCTGCCGTTCCAGCTCTGCCGTAAGTTCTCCTACGCCGTCGTCCACAGCGCTGAGCATTGCGGCCATGATACGTCTGTCCCAAGGCAGATCCGGAAAACGGTCCAGATACTTTTGCGGCGCATGCATCGGATAATGGGGCGCGTTGTAAGCAATGTAAAGGAAAAACGGTTCCTCTTTATGTCTGCGGATGAAATCAACGCCTTTTTCCGTGATGCGCTCTGTCATGTAAACGCCGTTGTCGTACACTTCGTTTTCGTTTTCCCACAGATCATGGGTGGGATTTGTGTTGCCATCCGCCATGCCCCAGTAAAAAATATGCGAATAATAGTCTACGCAGCCGGCTAAAAAACCGTTGAACTCATCAAACCCGTTGGCGTTGGGGCGGCATTCCTCACGAAGGCCAAGGTGCCATTTGCCGGAAAGCCCTGTAGCATAACCGAGTTTTTTCAGCGCAGCGGCGATCGTGGGCACGGCGGGGGTGAGGCCGCTTGCGCGGCGATGCCCTGCGAGGATGGCGCGAACGCCTGCGTTGCCCGGATATCTGCCGGTCAGCAGCGCGGCGCGGGAAGGGGAGCAGACCGGCGATGCGGAATACATGCACGTGAAACGGGCGCCCGCCGCGGCAAGCCCGTCCAGATACGGGGTGCGAAAATCCGCTGCGCCCATACAGCTCAGGTCGCCGTAGCCCTGATCGTCGGTCATAATAATGATGATGTTCGGTTTTTGCATAACAACCTCCCACACGATTGCGAGCTGATTGGGTTACTCTTTTGCGTATAACAACACCGAAGGGGCTGTTCCGTCATACGCTGGGAACGTAACGCGTATGATCTCGTTCATGGACGTGGGCACATTTTTGCCCACGTAATCCGCTTTTATTGGCAGTTCTCTGTGTCCTCTGTCCACCAGCGCCGCGAAGCGGATGGCCTTCGGCCTGCCCAAAGAAAACAACGCGTCTATAGCAGCGCGAACCGTGCGGCCCGTAAAGATCACGTCGTCCGTAAGTATTACGGTTTTATCTGTAATATCAAAGGGGATCTCCGTTTTATTGAGCGTGGGATCCGGTTTTGCATCAGAGAGATCGTCCCGATAAAACGTGATATCAAGGGCGCCCACCGGCACGTCGATATTTTCGTTAATCGAAATATTTCTGCCTATCTCTTGGGCGATGCAAACGCCCCTGCGGCGTATGCCCACAATACACAGATCTTTTGCGCCCCGGTTCGTTTCGATCACTTCAAACGAGATCCTTTTCAACGCCCGGTTTACGGCGGCGCTGTCCATCAGCGTTGCTTTCAGCGTCATGGCGTCTCCTTTATCACAGCATAAATACGCCGGATTCCAATACGGCAAACTCATAGCTGCCTACCCGCAGGTATTTGAAGACGGGTTCGTCAAACTCTTTGTATTCGTCCACGGTGAAATCACTGAGCCGAACGCGCTTGATCTTTCGCATGTCTTTGCAGCTCACGTAGAGGTAGCCGTCGTATTCTTCAACGGCCACGGGGTTTACGAAGGTTGTGGAGTTATCCCCGCCGATGCGCATCACCACGCGATTCTGCAGAAGGGAATATTTTACGATCAGGTTTTTGGAAGGTACGGTGCTCCATATAAAATTGTTATCCACCGCCACGTCTCTGGCCGGGGCGCCGTTGTACATCAGATCCCCGGTGCGAACCAGATTGCCGGCGTCGTCGAAAATGCCCATTTCGCCGGTGGAGTAAATAATGAAGGTGTTTCCGTTCCACAGCTTTGCCGTATCGCAGGATACATAATCGCCCAGCTGTTTTGCTATGGGTGTGTAAGCCGCCCCGAATTTTGTAAGCAGGTAGGCGTTTTTGGTTACGGATGCGATGGATTTGGTCGCAATATCAAAACTGTAAAAAGATACCTTTACAGAGCCGTTATCAAGGTTTTCTTTCAGTACGAATAAGATCCCCGACGGAAAGGAGAGCAAGTCCACAATGTCGAGGCTTACGATTTTCAGCATGCGGTCACCTGATTTCAGTGTTTTTTATTTTATAGGAGAGCGTCATCAGAGAATCGCTCATATGTACGTTCTCAACATTTGCTCCCGGGTATTTGGTATGAATATCGTAATGAGAAAAATTCCAGAAGCTGTCTACGCCAAGCAGAATCAGCTCATCCACAATGGCGGGCGCCTGCGCCTGCGGCAGGCACAGAATCGCCATCTCGGGCCGGTGCACAGAGCAGAACGGGGTAAGATCGTTATCGGTTAAAATCGGTATGCCTTTGATCTTCATGCCGCAGAAGGCAGTGTCGCTGTCGAAAATGCCGATCAGCTGAAAGCCCATTTCTTCAAAACGCATCTGCGCTGCAACGGCTCTGCCCAGATTTCCGGCGCCGATCAGAATGGCTTTTTTCGGGGTGTTCAGCCCCAGGATGCGGGCCATTTCATTTTTCAGCTGTTCCACATTATATCCGTAGCCCTGCTGCCCGAAACCGCCGAAGCAGTTGAAATCCTGCCTGATCTGAGACGCTGTGAGCCCCATGCGCTTTGAAAGCTCGTTTGAAGAAATGCGCACCGTACCCGTATTCTGCAGCTCGCACAAAAAACGGTAATACCGGGGCAGCCGGCCGATCACGGAAGCGGATATTTCATTTGCGGTTTTCATTTTGCGCCGATCATCGCATGAAGCGTGCGTTTCACAAATTCGCCGAATTCTGCGCAGGTGCAGCCGTCGCTGCGGCCGGTGATCTTGTATTCGTCGCTTGCCATGCAGATATCCAGCGCTTCATCCAGCGCTTTGCTTTCGTTTACATAGCCGATATGAGAAAGCAGCATGGCGGAAGCGCGCAGCATGGAGCAGGGATCCGCATACTGCCCGCGGCCTTCTTCCACCATTCTGGGGGCGGAACCGTGAATGGCTTCAAACATGGCGTATTTTTTGCCGATATTGGCGCTGCCGGCGGTGCCGACGCCGCCCTGGAATTCGGCAGCTTCATCTGTGATGATATCGCCGTAGAGGTTGGGCAGTACAAACACCTTGAAATCTCTGCGGCGTTTGGGATCGATCAGCTTTGCGGTGGTGATATCGATATACCATTCGTCCGTGGTGATTTCGGGGTATTCTTTGCCGATTTCTTTGCACAGATTCAGGAATTTACCGTCGGTGGTTTTGATCACGTTTGCCTTTTGGATGATGGATACACGGTCTTTTCCGTTTGCGCGGGCGTAGTTGTAAGCCAAACGGGCAATACGCTGGCTGCCTTCCGTGGTTGTTACCACAAAATCAAATGCCAGTTCATCCGTTACGTTAACGCCGTCGCTTCCCACCGCGTAGGCGCCTTCGGTATTCTCACGGAAGAAGGTCCAATCGATGCCCTCTTCGGGAATACGCACGGGGCGGACGTTTGCAAACAGATCCAGCGCTTTGCGCATGGAAACGTTGGCGCTTTCAATATTGGGACGGCCGTCGCCTGCCTGCGGCGTGGTGGTGGGGCCTTTTAAGATAACGTCGCACTGCTTCAGCTCGGCAAGAACGTCGTCCGGAATGGCTTTCATATGCGCGATACGGTTTTCGATGGTAAGGCCGTCGATGGTTTTGAACTCGATTTTTCCCGCGGCCACTTCATCCTTCAGCAGATATGCCAGCACGTCCGCCGATTGCTTTGTGATGATGGGGCCGATGCCGTCGCCGCCGCATACGCCGATCACGATTTTATCAAGTTTCGTGTAATCGGTAAAATCCCCCTGAGATTTGATGTTTTCGTTTCTTTCAAGCTGACGGGCAAGCAGGGCCTTGAAATGCTCTGCCGCCGCTTCGATCTGTTTTTCGTACACTTTTATTATCCTCCGTTTGTAAACGATTATTTTATTTGTTTTGGGCCGTATAATTCAGTTTGCCGCCTGCCAGAAGAATGCCGATCTCGCGCTCCGAGAAATCGGTGTGCAGCAGGATCTCTTTCCCGGTGGTTTTGTTGACCAGCTTCGCTTGCGCGCCGGTGGAAACAGCTTGTTTGATATCACAAAGAACGATCTCGTCGCCCTGCGCAATGCCGTCGTAATCTGCGGGATCCGTAAAAGTGAGCGGCAGAATGCCGGAATTGATCAGGTTTGCCTTGTGCATTCTTGCAAAGGAAACCGCGATCACGGCCTTTACGCCCAGATACAGCGGTACCAGCGCCGCGTGCTCACGGGAGGAGCCCTGACCGTAATTGGCGCCGCCCACGATCATACCGCCGCCCGCCTGTTTGGCGCGCTCCGGGAAGGTTTTATCGCACACGCCGAAGCAGAATTGGCTGAGGTACGGCACGTTGGAGCGGTAGGGAAGGATCTTTGCGCCTGCGGGCATGATATGGTCGGTTGTGATATTATCGCCCACCTTTAGCAAAACTTCACCTGAGAGATCGTTTTCAAGCGGTTTGCCCGTAGGTACGGCTTTGATGTTCGGGCCGTAAAGGATCTCTCTGTTTTTCGCGTCTTCGGGACTGTCGGGAAGCAGCACCATATTATCGTTGATCATAAAGTGATCGGGCATACGGATCTCGGGCATTGCGCCGAGGGTGGTGGGATCCGTAAGTACGCCTGTGATCGCGGACGCCGCTGCAGTTTCGGGGCTTACAAGATAGATGCCCGCATCCGCGGTGCCGGAACGCCCTTCAAAATTGCGGTTGAAGGTGCGCAGTGAAATACCGGCTGAATTGGGGCTCTGCCCCATACCGATGCAGGGGCCGCATGCGCTCTCCAGGATCCGGGCGCCGGCGTCGATCATATCTGCAAGCGCGCCGTTTGCCGCGAGCATACTCAGCACCTGTTTGGAGCCGGGCGCAATGGAAAGGCTTACGGTGGGGGCTACTGTTTTGCCCTTGAGGATGGCCGCCACTTTGAGCATATCGTATAGAGATGAGTTCGTGCAGGAGCCGATACATACCTGATCGATCTTTATGTTGCCGATCTCTTCCACGGTTTTTACTTTATCGGGCATGTGAGGCATCGCCGCGTTGGGCTTCAAAGCGGAAAGATCGATCACGATCTCCTCGTCGTAAACGGCGTCCGGATCTGCCGCAAGGGGCGTAAAGGCGTCCTCTCTGTTCTGCGCCTTCAGAAACGCGTGGGTTACTTCGTCGGAGGGGAATACGGAAGTGGTAGCGCCCAGCTCCGCGCCCATGTTTGTGATCGTAGCGCGTTCCGGTACAGACAGGTTCTTAACGCCTTCGCCGCAGTATTCGATGATCTTGCCGACGCCGCCTTTTACGGTCATGATGCGCAGCACTTCAAGAATGATGTCTTTTGCGGCTACCCAGGGGCGCAGCGCGCCCATCAGCTCTACCTTTACCATTGTGGGCATGGGAATATAGTAAGTACCTCCGCCCATCGCAACGGCTACGTCAAGGCCTCCGGCGCCCATTGCGAGCATGCCGATGCCGCCGCCGGTGGGCGTATGGCTGTCTGACCCGAGAAGGGTTTTTCCGGGTACGCCGAACCGCTCAAGATGCACCTGATGGCAGATGCCGTTGCCGGGGCGTGAGAACCGAATACCGCGTTTCTGCGCCACGCTCTGTATAAAGCGGTGGTCGTCCGCGTTTTCAAAACCGTTCTGCAGGGTGTTGTGGTCGATATAAGCAACGCTCAGCTCCGTTTTTACCCGTTCGATCCCCATGGCTTCAAATTGCAGATACGCCATGGTTCCGGTTGCGTCCTGAGTGAGCGTTTGGTCAATGCGCAGGCCGATCTCCGTTCCGGGGATCATTTCGCCGCTGACCAGATGGTTTTTTATGATCTTCTGTGCCAGTGTGTAACCCATAAAATATAACCTCTTATTTGATAGTTATTAATATATTAAACCATCGGACGGCGTATTGTCAATTGCAAGTGGATAAAAATACGAAAAAATTTTGCTGAAAAATATCCTTGCGTCGGAATCGATCGCAGGGGAATTGGAGAGAATAAAAAAAGAATCAAAGCGTCGGAATGGAGAAACGTATGGAACAAAAGCTGTTTCTGAACAGAGAACTGTCAAATTTTGATTTTACCGCGCCTCAATTGCCGGATGAACGTGAGGAAACGCAATCGGATCGGGAAACGTCGCAGGATGATTTTCTTGTGGCGTTCAACGCGGGCGGGCAGGTGTTCTGCTGTATGACGGTGATCGGCCAGATCGAAGGACATTATATTCTTTCTTCCCAAAACAAAACAACAAAATATGAACATGTGATCCCGCGGCTGGTGAGCGTGGAGCAGAACCAAAATATCGACGGCTTACTGCTGATACTGAATACGGTCGGCGGAGATATCGAAGCGGGGCTTGCGCTTGCGGAGCTGATCGCAGGTATGAAAAAGCCGACGGTATCGCTTGTGCTCGGCGGCGGTCATTCCATCGGCGTACCGCTGGCCGTTGCGGCAAAGCGGTCCTTTATCGCAAAAACCGCTACCATGACGGTGCATCCGGTAAGGATGAACGGCCTTGTGCTGGGGGTGCCGCAGACGTTGGCGTATTTCAGAAATATGCAGGAACGCATCGTAAGATTTGTGTGTGAAAACGCAAGGATCTCACCGGAGCGTTTTCGTGAACTGATGTTGAATTCAGGCGAATTGGTAACGGACCTCGGAACGCTGTTGGAGGGACAGACCGCGGTGGACGAGGGGATCATCGATCGGGTGGGTACGCTTGCGGATGCGGTGGAAGCGCTCAAAGAAATGAGAAACGAATCGTTATAAGACGCGGCAGCGTATACGCGGGTACGCTGCGATTTGCTCCGCACAAAAAATTCGATTGCTTTTTTGTAAATATTATGATAGAATATATTGAAATATTTTACACTGAAGGAAGTAATATCTTGGCAGACACAAAGAAAAAAGCCGCTTCCGGCGGTAAAAAAAGCGCCGGTGCGTCAAATAAGAAAAACACGAAAGGAAATAATTCCCGTAAAAGAGCGGATGAGATCGCAGAGGAATCCTCTTTGCAGGGTACGCTTTCCGATCTGGTCCGGAAGCGGGAATTCAAAGCGGGGGTCGTATTTGTTTCCGGGTTGATTTTGCTGATCATAACGATATTTGCAGGGCAGGAAAAAACCTTCTGGAACAAAATGCATAATTTTTATTTCTCTCTGTTCGGTATCGCCGGATGTTATATTCCGGCAGCCGTGCTTTTCCTCGGCGTCGTTAACGTGCTCAACCGGAATAAACCGGTATATCTCGTGAAACTGTTTGAGATCTTTTTGCTGTTTATATGCATCTGCGGTCTGATACATATCAATACCGTTGCCGCTGTAAACGAAGTCGGTTTCGGCGCGGCGATCTCCGACGTCTATTATTCCATAATGGAAAACGCGGTGAGTCCTCTCGCGTCCGGCGGCGTAGTCGGCGCATTGTTCGGCGGCGCATTGTACGAACTCGGCCGCACGCAGATGCTCGCCAACATCCTCTGTATTTTGCTGATGCTTGCCGTTATGATGCTTCTGTTCGGGATAACGCTGTTCAAACTGTTTACCGATATCGAAAAACCCGTTAAAAAGGCGGGGCAATATACCGGTCAGGCAATCGAGAACGCAAAAACGGATTATGAAAAGCGTAAAAAACAGAGCGCGGAAGCAAAAGCCGGAAAAACCGGCAATAACCCGGACGATCCTACCCGTGTTGTGAACGACTTCTATGCGCATAATCCCGATCGTGATAAAAAAGGGAAGCAAACGCCTGCAAAAACGCCGGATCCCGAGAAAAACGTATCCGAGAAAACGGCTGCGGAAGATCCCGCGCCGATCACCGACGCGGATATCGCATCCATTTTCGATCAGGTGGAGGCGCGTATCAGAAAAAAAGAATCGGAGAATGCAGTTAAAGATCCCGCACCCGGTATCTCGCCTTCGGCGGAGCGCACGGCGGAACCGGCGGCGGACAATATCTTTGAGCATGTAAACAAAAAGAACGGCGTTCCACTGGTGCAAAGCAATGAACTTGTCGATATCCAACCGGAAAATGAGGCTGTTCCCGAGCAGAAAAAAGCGGATCCGTTGACCGCAGAAGAGGCGGAAAAACTGAACAGTGAGCTGGATAAAGCGCTTGAAAAGCCCCCTGTAAAAGAATACGTGAAGCCGCCGCTGGATTGCCTGAAAAAGCCTGTTGTTTCCGATAAAAACTATGATATCGACGAGCTGAAGGCCAACGGGGAACGATTGATCGCCGCGCTTAATTCCTTTAACGTAAGCGCATCTATCGTAGACGTGGTGCCCGGGCCTACGGTGACAAGGTATGAGCTTTCCCCTGCGCCGGGTGTAAAGATAAGTAAATTTACAGGCTTGGCGGACGACCTTGCTTTACATATGGCTGCGCCTGCCGGCTTGCGTATTGAAGCGCCCATTCCGAATAAAGCTGCGATCGGTATTGAGATACCGAATCGCAAGAAAGCTACCGTGTATTTCCGTGAGATCATTGATAACGACGACTTCAGAAACGCAAAAAGCAAGCTGAACGCGGCGCTGGGCAAGGATATATCCGGCGACGTGGTCTATTCGGATATCGCAAAAATGCCGCATCTGCTGGTGGCCGGCACCACCGGTTCCGGTAAATCCGTTTGTATGAATACAATGATCGTAAGCCTGCTTTATAATGCCGGGCCCGACGAAGTCAAAATCATTCTGATCGACCCGAAACAGGTTGAATTCGGCGGATATAACGGTATCCCGCACCTTTTGGTTCCTGTGGTTTCCGACCCCAGAAAGGCTTCCGGCGCGCTGGGGTGGGCCGTTACCGAAATGCTTACCCGCTATAAAACCCTGAACGCCAACGGTGTGCGCGATATCACTTCTTACAACAGCCTTTGCGAAGGGAATGAAGAACTGGTAAAGATGCCGCAGATCGTGATTTTTATCGACGAGCTTGCGGACCTGATGACGGTTGCCCCCGCGGAGGTAGAAGACAGCATTCAGCGCATCGCGCAGATGGGCCGCGCCGCCGGTATGCATCTTGTGATCGCCACGCAGCGCCCCAGCGTTGACGTTATTACCGGTGTGATCAAGGCCAATATCCCTTCGCGTATTGCGCTTACCGTAAAATCGCAGATCGACTCCCGTACCATGATCGATCAGGGCGGCGCAGAAAAGCTGATGGGCTACGGCGATATGCTGTATTACCCGGTGGGCGTACCCAAGCCGATCCGTGTGCAGGGCGCTTTCCTGAGCACCGAGGAAATTGAGAATATCGTTACGTTTTTAAAGGCGAACGGCGAATCTCAATACGACGACTCCGTGCAGGAAGAAATCGAAAGACAAGCCGCCGCAGAGAAGAAGAAGGGCGGCTCGGAAGAGAAGAGCGGCGCCGAACTGGATAAAAACGACGATCTTCTGATGCGCGCCATCGAATTGTTTGTGAGCGCGCCGGAAAAAGCCTCCATCAGCGCGCTGCAGCGCCATCTGGGGCTTGGTTTTGCAAAAGCCGGACGGTTGATGGATACTTTGGAAGAAAAGGGCGTGGTCGGCCCCACAGAGGGATCGAAGCCGAGAAAAGTTCTGATCACCAAAGCCCAATGGTACGAGATGAATGCAATGTCTGCCGATGTAACAGACGCAGATCCCGCTTCGGATTTTACTTCGGGATCTGCGGAAGCGTAAATAATATCATATGAAAAAACCTGCAATTTTTGAAAAAGTACATCCCGCCATATTCGTTGTGGTTCTGCTGCTTATTATCGTAGCGGTTATAAACGCCGTACGCATCGGTATGCGGGATGACCACCACGGCGGCGCCGTGCCTGCGGCGTCTTCAAGCGTTGAATATCCTCTTACCGTTTGTTTTGTTGACGTCGGCCAGGGGGACGGGATTGTGATCCGCTGTAAAGATACGTCGCTGGTGATCGACGGCGGCGAGAGAGAAGCGGCCGACGCAATGGTGAAAACGCTTCGGGATCTTGGGGTGGATTCCGTTGATTGTTATATCGCAACGCATCCCCATTCGGATCATATCGGCGCTGCTGCAGCCATTTTTGCCGCTGTAAACGTAAAAAGCGTTATGACTACTTCGTTCAGCGAGATCAACATGCCCACAACAAAGGCTTTTGAACGGTTCCAGAACGCGATTGACGCGCAGGGCAGTGAAGTGATCTTTGCCGAGGCGGGGGAGAAGTACCGTTTCGGCAGCCTGGAGCTCGAGGTTTTTGCCCCTGTGGAGGAAACGACGGATTATAATAATATGAGTATTGTATTTCGCCTTACCTACGGTAAAAATACGTTCATGTTTACAGGCGATGCGCAAAAGGAATCAGAAGAGTTGATGCTGAGCAAAGGCTATGATCTGCACGCCGACGTATTGAAGCTCGGCCATCACGGCAGTTCCGACGCAACCGGCGAAGCGTTTTTCCGCGCTGTTGATCCGCAGTTTGCGGTGATATCCTGCGGTAAAAATAACGATTACGGCCATCCGCACAGAGAGATCCTGAACCTGCTGGAAGATGCGGAAGTTGATTTTCGCCGCACCGACGTCTCCGGTACTGTAACCGTATACGGAGACGGAAAAAATATTTATATCAAGGAATAATACCGTATGAAGTATACAGTTGACCGTATTGAAGGCGATATCGCCGTTTTGGAAAATGAGGATGAACGGCGCGTAAAGGTAAACGTGTCGCTTTTACCCAAGGGCGTACGTGAAGGCAGCTGTCTTGCCGAGGAAAACGGGGCGTTCCGGTTGGATGAAGCCTCTGCCGAGGCGCTGCGCCGGAAGCATTATATGCTTCAGCAGCGAATGAAAAAGAAAAAGTACCCCAAAATCAAACCTGCTCAAAAAAATGAAAAAAATTAAAAATAATGCTTGACAATGGGTTCTGCCTGTGCTATAATGCTCACTGTTCCAAGCGGAATGCGAGAGTGGCGGAATCGGCAGACGCGCACGTTTGAGGGGCGTGTGTTTATACGTACGGGTTCAAGTCCCGTCTCTCGCACCAGGGGTATTAGCTCAGCTGGGAGAGCGCTACACTGGCAGTGTAGAGGTCAGCGGTTCGATCCCGCTATGCTCCACCAATAGAAAAACCTTTGTATTTTAACGAATACAGAGGTTTTTTTCTGCTTTATGCCAGTTTTTTTGTGACCTCTAAAGTGCAGAAAACAAAAATTGCAAATATGGCATTGACAAACAAATCAACCTGTGTTAAAGTGTAATCACTATCAAGAGTGCGTAAGAGACAAGCTCGTTGACCGCACAGCAACCTACCACAAGGCAAGGTGCTAATGCTTGACCGATAGGACGCTATAATCATGTTGTCCTGTCGGAAACGATAGGGCATTTTCTTATGCTTCTCTTAATGGAAAAACAATAAAGAGAGGTACACACATGAAAATCAAAAAAAGAACGCTTGAAAACCTGAGAAACAACCTGAAAGGAAAAATCCACGTCTATCTGAAGGACGAAGAAACGATGCGCCGATTTTTTGCGGACGCGGTTGAACAGGGCTGGACATTCGGATCAACCAAACCTTCAGAATGTACGCTTGACAACATTGTCGCACTGGAAGAAGACAAACAGCTTTCCTATCTCGGCATTGCCGGACGGATTTGTTTTCAGACGAACGGCGGCAGCAATCCAAAAGGAACCTACCACCGTATTGACTACGCAAAGTATAAGCGCGGAGACAAAAATCATTATTTTGTTCCCGATAAACCGTCCGCAATAATCAGGAACGCAAAACATGCTGTTGCACATGATGGTTGATTGTAGGAAATGAAATGGAAAACAGAACGATAAGAAACGCAATCTCAGGAAAAGAAAAAGTATACTTCATTCTTTCAAATGATGAAACCAAAAGACAATTTGTGCAAATGGTAATCAAAGAGG
>CAMOVW010000013.1 GCA_946627725.1 uncultured Clostridia bacterium | reverse complement strand
GCTGGAGGGCCTGACCCGGCCGGACGGCACCCGGCCGCTGCTGATCGCCGTGACCATGCTCACATCCACCGACCAGCAGACCATGGAAAAGGACCTGCTGATCAGAGAACCCATCGCAGACGTAGTGCTGCACTACGCGAAAAACGCCAAGGCCGCCGGGCTGGACGGCGTTGTGTGCTCCCCGCTGGAAGCGCAGAAAGTGCACGAAACCTGCGGCGCGGACTTTCTGACCGTGACCCCCGGCGTGCGCTTCGCGGACGGCGACAAAGGCGACCAGAAGCGGGTAATGACCCCCGCCGAGGCCGACCGCATCGGCTCCGATTACATTGTGGTGGGCAGGCCCATCACGGCGGCGGAGGATCCGGTAAAAGCGTACGAAAGATGCCTGAAGGAATTCGGGGTCGATTCATAAAGATGAAAAATGAAAATAAAGACTTAGGAGTGTACACATGGAACTGAATCGAATGATTGCAAAGGATCTTCTGAAAATACAGGCGGTGTTCTTCCGGCCGGAGGAGCCCTTTACGTGGGCCAGCGGCATCAAGAGCCCGGTATACTGTGATAACCGCTTAACCCTCACCGCACCCGAGGTGCGCACCGACGTGGAAGAGGGTCTGAAAACCCTGATCGAAGAAAATTACCCCGAAGCCGAAGTGCTGATGGGCACCTCCACCGCGGGCATCGCCCACGCCGCCATCACGGCGCATTTAATGGGCCTGCCCATGGGCTACGTGCGGGGCGGCGCCAAGGACCACGGCCGCAAGAACCAGATCGAAGGCAAGCTGGAGGCCGGGCAGAAGGTGGTTGTGGTGGAGGATCTGATCTCCACCGGCGGCAGCGTGATCGAAGTGGTGAACGTGCTGCGCGAGGCCGGCGCAGAGGTGCTGGGCGTCGTTTCCATTTTCACCTACGGCATGCAGAAAGGCCTCGACCGCCTGAAAGAAGCCGACGTAAAAAACATCTCCCTCACCGATTTCGACTGCATCGCCGAGGTGGCCGCCGAAGAAGGTTACATTCAGCCCGCCGATATCGCACGGCTGATCGCCTTCCGCAACAACCCCTCGGATGAAAGCTGGATCGGAGGAGCCAAATGAGAAGCGTTATCGACATTCTCGATCTGAGCCTGCCGGAGCTGGACGCGCTGATCGCCGCGGCGGAGGATATCATCGCCCACCCGGACGATTACGCGGACGCCTGCCGCCGCAAAAAGCTGGCCACTCTGTTTTTTGAGCCCAGCACCCGCACCCGCCTCAGCTTTGAGGCCGCCATGTACGAGCTGGGCGGCAACGTGCTGAGCGTGGCCGGGGGCAACACCTCCAGCGCAGCCAAGGGCGAGAGCGTGGCGGACACGGTAAAAACCGTGAGCTGCTACGCCGATATCATCGCCATGCGCCACCCGAAGGAGGGCGCGGCTTTGGTGGCGGCAAACAACGCCAAAGTGCCGGTGATCAACGCCGGGGACGGCGGCCACTGCCACCCCACCCAAACGCTGGCGGACCTGCTCACCATCTACCGCGAAAAGGGCGGCTTTACCGGCCTTACCGTGGGGCTGTGCGGCGACCTGAAATTCGGCCGCACCGTGCATTCGCTGATCAACGCCCTTTCGCGCTGGAGCGGTAACCGGTTTGTGCTGATCAGCCCCGAAGAGCTGAAGGCGCCCAGCTACGTAAAAACCGAGGCGCTGAAAAAGCACGGCGTGCCCTACACCCAGACCACGGATCTGGAATCGGTGATGCCGGAGCTGGATATTTTATATATGACCCGCGTGCAGCGCGAGCGCTTCTTTAACGAAGAGGATTACCTCCGCCTGAAGGACAGTTACATTTTAACGCCGGAGAAGCTGAAAAACGCGAAGAAGGATCTTGCAATCATGCATCCCCTGCCCCGCGTGAACGAGATCAGCGTGGCCATCGACGACGACCCCCGCGCCTGCTACTTTAAGCAGGTGCTCAACGGCAAATATATGCGCATGGCGCTGATCCTGATGCTTTTGAAGGAGGCGGGCACGATATGAATATAGATTCCATCCACAACGGCGTGGTGATCGACCACATCACCGCCGGCAGCGGTATGCGGCTGTACGATCTGCTGGGGCTGGACCGGACCGACCTGAGCGTGGCCATCATCCGCAACGTGAACAGCCATAAAATGGGCAAAAAAGACATCATCAAGATCGACGCGGATATCGACGTGAATCTGGACGTGATCGGCTACGTGGACCCCGGCGCCACCGTGAACATCATCAAAGACGGCGTACTGGCGGAGAAGAAAGCCATCGATATGCCGGAGCTTCTGCACGGCGTGATCAAGTGCAAAAACCCCCGCTGCATCACCGGCGTCGAGCAGGAGCTGCAGCACGTTTTCCGCCTCACCGACCGGCAGAAAAAGGAATACCGCTGCGTATACTGTGAAACCAAAGCGCAATAACAAACTGAAAGGAAAATTCAGTTTATGAAACGTAAAGGCCTCAAAAAAATACTTGCGGCAACGCTGGCAAGTCTGATTTTGCTCTGCGGCGTTTATGTTGCGTCGGCGGCGTTTACCGGCGCAATGCTGTTCTCGCGCGCTTCCGTAAACCGGCTGCCCGGGGATATGGACGGCGACGGAAAGCTCACGGCAGCGGACGCACGTATTGTGCTGCGCATCGCGGTACAGCTGGAATCCGTTGACGACTATCTGGATATTCAGCCGCAGTCCCCGGACGACGGCTCCATCGACGTGACCTTCAGCGTTACCGATAACGGTTACTTCATCGCCGGCGAAAGCGTCGCCGCGATCCGTATTACGGCACACGCGGATACGGAAAACGCGAAGCTGACCGTTACGGACGCCGCAGGCGATACGGTGTGGCAGAAGGATCTGGGCGCGCTCAGAAAAGGCGAACCCGTACAGGTTGAATGGGACGGCAGCGCCGCAAACGGCAAACCGGCGCCCTCCGGAGAATACGCGGTAAACGTTGTTTCCGGCGCGGCGGAAGGCAAAGCCGAAGGGCTGTTTTTTACCAACCGCAATTATTATTCCGGCGGCAACGGCAGCGAGGCACATCCGTTTCTGATCGGCACAAAAGGGGACTTTGAGAACGTATCCCGGTTCCCCCGCGCTTATTTCAGGCAGACAAACGATATCGATTATAACTATGCGGCGGCAAAAACCATGTTTGCCGCGGACGGACAGTTTATGGGCGTATATAACGGCGGCGGGTTTACGATAAAGAACGTTCTCTCCGACGGGCCGCTGTTCAACTACGTCGGCAAAGACGGTGCGATATACGATCTTACGCTTACCGACAGCAGCTTTTCAGGCAAGTGCGCCCTTGTGAACGTGAACAACGGTACCATCAAGAACTGCAGCGTTACCGCAAACGTGGTGCATGCGGACGGCGAATCTTTCAACTGCGGCGTTTTCTGCGCGGAGAACAACGGGCTGATCCTGAATTGCACCGCCGCGGGCGTTGCGTCCGGCGCCCGGTCTTCCGGCTGGCCGGAGATCAACGTGGGCGGCGTCGCCGGCAAAAACAGCGGCAAGATCCTTTCCTGCACGGCGGACGTAACGGTATCCTCTTCCATCGGGCCCAACGGCTGGGCGGTTTCCGGCGGCATCGCCGGGTACAACGCAAACACCGGTTTTATTCAGAACTGCGAGGCAAAGGGCGCTTTGAGCGAACAGAAAACTACCGGCGACGGCTACGCGGACCACTTCTGCGGCGGCATTGCGGCCTATAATTACGGCCAGGTGATCTCCTGCATCTATACCGGCGAAACCGACGTGAATCTTGTGGGTGAAGGCCTCGGCGCCGTAATACCGTAAACGCAAACCAAAACAATACGTAAACGTCCCCGTAACCGAATGGGGACGTTTTTTGGTATAAAGAAAAACGGACAAATTATAGTGAAGAGGTAAGAGTGAATAGTGAATAGTGAAGGAAGGGCTTCGCCCTTACCCATTATATTAAAATGCCGGCCGCAGGCCCCTTTCTTCTTCACTATTCACTCTTACTTCTTACCTCAATTGCAGTTTATCGCGGAGCGATAAACTGCAATATCTCCCCCTTATATTTACGAATTGACAAACCCCTATAATAAATGATACAATACAAAAAAAGGCCACAGGAGGTCCCATTCATGTTTCAGCAGCCGTTTGGAACGCTTACCGTAACACAGGTGCAAACCACAAGCGGAAAAGAAAAGCTGATGATGCAGCGAAAGAATAACACGCGCATTCTCGTTGATTATAAAGAGGATGAAGTGGAAGACGGGCAGGACGCCTATATGTTCGATAATAAGCTGATCATTATCGTGCATTGGGCATGCTACACAAAAGAAGATTTTGAAGCGACCTTCAAAAATATTCTGATGCTGCGCATGGGGCTGATGCGTTCAGGGCTGTGCACCACAGTAAAATTCGGCAATTATCAATGGGGCATGGTAAACACGCTGCCGGGGATCATGGGTACCTTCAACGATCCCGAGAAGCCCTTTGACCGTATCACCTTTATTTTTGCCGACAGCGCTACCGGCAACGTAATAGGGTACCGCGATTTTATGCTGAATAAAACCACGGCCGAGTTCCTGCGCACGGCAAATAAACAGTCTTACCGGTTCTTTGCAGAGTCAAACGCGAAACGCTCTCTTTACGCAAACATGGCCGAACTGATCAATGATTGGCAGATCGTAGCCGCGCAGGATCTGCAGAGCATGCAGAATATCGATTACCAAAAGATGGCCACATACCCGGGCGTTTACGGCATGAACGCGGATGTGAGCAATCATTCAAACTTTTTTCAGGTGTAGTTTAAGAATAAAAACAGAAAGGAGCCTTGCGCCGTCCCCGCTGCGGCGGCCGACGCAACAAAAACAAACCTATGAGTCACAATATAGGCATCTCACTTCTCGCCATTCTCCCGGCGCTGGCACTCGGCGCGTTTATTTACGCAAAAGACCGGGGCGACAAGGAACCTTTTTCGCTGCTTGCGCTGCTGTTCGGCGCGGGCGCAGCGGCGTATATACCGCTTTACTTTATTGAAAAATGGATCACCGGCGGTATCGACGCGCTCTTTCCGCGGGTACACTCCGTAGACGGCTTCGCCACCTTCAGCTCCGCCGGCGCTGAAACGGCGCACCACCTGATCTACGCCTTTTTAGGGGTAGCCCTGCTTGAGGAATGCGTAAAATGGGGCCTGCTCCTGCTGATCACCCGCAAAAACAGCAACTTCAACTATCTGTTCGACGGGCTGATCTATTCCGCCTTTATTTCGCTGGGGTACGCCATGATCGATAACGTGCGCTACGCCTGGTCCAATGGCTGGGATCTGCTTCCGCTGCGCGCCGTAACCAGCGTACCGGCACATCTGTTCTACGGCATTCTGATGGGCTTCTTCTATGCTCTGTGGCACATGTACAGCAACGCGAAAACGCTGGAAGACAAGCTTTACGCCGCAGGAACGGTAAAAATCAAAAAGATCAAATCCCCCACGCCTCTGCTGCTCCTCAGCATTCTGGCGCCGCTGATCGTACACGGCGCCGCCGAATTCATCGCTTTGGGCAATTCCACCGCGATGCACGTAATCTACTACGTATTTATCGGCGTCCTTTATATCGTATGTTTCGTTATGGTATTCAGGCTTTCTTCCCTCGATAAGGCGGATCATCTTCTGGCGCAGTCTCTCGTGCGGCAGAAGCACCCGGGCGTTACACTGTAAGGGGGGGCGGGAAAAATGGAAGAAAAAAAGAAATCCGGCTGTTTATCCGTTTTTCTGCTGTTCGGCCTGGTATGCTTCGGCGTTGCGCTGATCGCCTACTACTCCGTGCTGCGTGAGCCGGCGGCGAAAAAAGATACCGATTATAACGTGATCAACGATATCACCTTCACCACCGAACAGAATACCACCAACCCGGATACCTCCAACCCGGATACCACCGGCGATGAAACCACCACCGAAAAAGAACAGCCCGAACAGCCGAAAGAACTCAAAGCGTTTTATTACGATCAACTCACCGACAACGAAAAGGAGATCTATAAAGCCATTCATACCGCCGTCGGGCAGGGGCTTACCAACGTAAAGGTGCCCCGGGTGGACGGCGATAAAGACGCAATCAAAGATTTGCTGCGGCGCGTGATCAGCGCCTTTGAACGGGATAACCCCCAATACTTCTGGCTGCGGGAGGGATTTCAGTATACACAGAATTCCACCACCTTAAGCTTTGATATCACCTGCTTCGATTTCTGGAGCACCATAACCCCGCAGAAGTATCTTACCGCCATGCAGGAGAAGATACAGCAGATCGCCGTTGAGGCGCAGAATCTGCCCTCCGATTACGAGAAAGCCCTTTACGTTCACGATTATCTCGTCACCCATGCGGAATATGATTACGACGGACTCGAAGAAACGGAAAAAACAAACCACGACGCGAAATACGATTACATTTTTACCCCCTACGGCTGCCTTGTAAACGGCAAAACCGTATGCGCCGGCTACGCAAAAGCCTACCAGATCATACTGGAGACCCTCGGTATAGAATGCACTTATATCGTAGGCGATACCGTTGGCAACGACACCGATATTCTGCACGCCTGGAACCTGCTGAAGCTGGACGGGGAATATTACTACGTAGACGTGACCTGGGACGACAACGGGACCGAGGAATACCCGAACGAGGCGAGCCACACCTATTTCTGCCTTACCACCAAAGACCTTGAGATCACCCATATTGTGGATACCGAAACCTTCAATATCCCGGTGTGCACCGCGGAAAAATACAACTACTTCGCCTATAACGATATCATTCTTACGTCAAACAGCCGTGATTCGCTGGTAAGCATCCTGAATAAGGCCCCCGGCGAAAAAATGCTGGAATTCAAATACACCGACGCGGCCGCCTCGCTGATAGAAAAGCTCAATCAGGCTTCTACCCTGCAGGGCGTGACCCGGCTTGAGGCAAAGAATTACAGTTATATGTATGCAACCGATAAAGACAACCGCGTGGCGGTCATCATTTTGGAATAACCGACATACGAAAAGCTCCGGCGCGCCGCACAGCGAGCCGGAGCCTTTTTTGGTTGATAGGGTTGGTTGGGAATGAAAGAACGATCGGCGTTATCTGCCCATTACGGGTTCGGGGATGGAATCCACCTGTTCGCCGTTGATGATAAGGACGCCGCCGGTGAAAACCGCCTCGCCGTCGTAATCGAAAGCGGACATATCCGCGTTCACACGCACGGTGCCGCCGCTGATGATGATATTGCCGTTGGAATCGACGCCGTCGGTATCGCCCTGCCCAACGGTAACGGTCAGTTCGCCGGCGGTGATCTCCACGGTAACGTCATAGGCGTCGCTCTTATGGCCGGCGTTGATGCCGTCGTCTGTGGCGTTGATGGTCACGGTACCGCCGTTCATCTGTATATAGGTGGATTCAATACCTTCGCCGGCGTTTACGGTGATATCGCCGCCGTCGATCTGGCATACGCTGTTGGCATGGATACCGTCGCTGCCCACGTCCAGCTGCAATACGCCGTCCGTAAGAAGGATCCAGCCCAAAGCGTCGTCGTCTTCGTTTTCAGCGTGCAGGCCGTCCTCATCCGCTTTCAGGGTAATGGAGGTATTGCCGCACACCGCAATATAATCGTTGGCCTCAATACCGTCCGCCGCGGCAGCGATCGTATAGCTGCCGCCGGTAACGCGGACGCCGTCCTTACCGGAAATACCGTTGCCCATGGCGGAATCAACGGTGAGAGCGCCGAGGCCGCTCAGCACGATATCGTCCTTCGCAAAAATCACGGCGTCGGTATTGGTGCTGCCGTCCGAAGTAAACTTACCGGTCGCCTTCAGGGTGTTTTCGGTTCCCTCGGCGGTGGTAATAAAGCATTTATCCGCATTTACCACGTATATGGCGGGGGCGTCCGCATTTGTAACGCTCACCCCTGCCAGCACAAGCTGCACCTTGTCGCTGTCGCCGGCCTCTACCCGCACGGTGCAGTTTTCCGCCGCGCCGGTAAGCACATACACGCCTTCGGTATCGATCACAACGTCTTTTCCGCTTTCGAGGGCGATCTCTTCCGCATCTGCGGTATCGGCCGTCTGCCGCAGGTCGCGTTCGGTAAACACGGCGGAGGTATCCAGCACGCCTTCAGCGTTGGATCGATAGGCGGCAGTTACGCTTTCGCCGCCGGAGGAGGCCGTGGTTTTTTCCGCTGAGCTCTCCCCGCCGGAAGAGCCGCACCCGGCGGCGCACAGCAGCAGGCCGAAAGCGCAGAGCATTGCAGTGATTTTGTATCTTTTCATTGTTCAGACCTCTTTTCGTCGTTTGTTTTTTTCTGATATCAGCATAAAGGCAAAAAATAAAACGGAACTTAAAAAGCTCCGGTCTTTCTTATCTTTTTCAAAAAAGCGATTCGCAGCGCTTTTATATTCCGTTTATATACCGTAAAACGTTTTTTCGGCATGATTGGCTTGACTTTGCCTGTAAAATCCGATACTATCATTATATTATGTTTGAAAAGAAAAAATTGAAATCAGAGAGGAAAAATACGTATGTCGATTCGATTTTTATTTGCGCTGGCTGTTCTCCCTGCGTTTTTACTCGGCCTGTATATTTACAAAAAGGACCGTACGGAAAAAGAACCTCCCGGGCTGCTTTTTGCGCTGGCGGGCATGGGCGCCCTTGCTACCGTATGCGCCATGATTGCAGAGTTGGTTTTCAACGGACTTGAAAATATTATTTTCGACCTTGACTTTACTGCAGACGACAGCGACGTCAGTTGGCTGTCCCCGATCACAGCGGTGATCTATTACTTCATACAGGCGTTTCTGATCGTCGCCCCGGCGGAAGAGGGCTTCAAATGGTTATTCACAAGGATAATCACCGCGAAAAACAGAAATTTTGACAGCCTGTTCGACGGCGTTGTGTACTGTGTATTTACCTCCCTTGGTTTTGCCGCGGTGGAAAATGTGGGATATGTATTTCGTTTTGGCCCCACCGTTGCGCTTACGCGCGCCATCACGTCCGTGCCCGGGCATATGTTCTTCGGTGTGATTATGGGGTATTTCTACAGCCGCTGGCATATCCGGCAGCAGGCGGGCGTCATTGAAAAACGCTGCGCCGAGCTCAACTACATCGAGCCGCCGGCGGAAAACTCCTTCAACACCCGCGGCCCGCTGATCAAAAGTCTGCTTGCGCCGATCCTTGTGCACGGCGCCTACGATTTTTTTCTGTTTGTTTCCGCCTATGCCGAAGCGTACGGCACAAACGCAGGCAGGATATGGTCCGTTTTGCTGCTCATACTTTTCTATATCATTCTCATCGGTATGTATATATACTGCTTCCTGTTGATCAGAAAGGAATCCGCAATGGATACCTTCAGCGGCCGGCTTGCTCTGGGGCAGGTGATCAATAAGTATCCCCATCTTATTGAAAAACTGCCGGGGGAGACCGTCAATTACCTGAACGGGGTTACGCCGCAGCCGGTATATACGCAAACAAGAACCATGCCGCAGCCCCCTTACGTACAACCGCAGGCGAATCCGTACAACCAACCGCAAACGCCGCCTTATCCGCCGCAGCAGGCGAATCCGTACAACCGGCCGCAAACGCCGCCTTATCCGCCGCAGCAGACGAATCCGTACAACCGGCCGCAAACGCCGCCTTATCCGCCGCAGCAGGCGAATCCGTACAACCGGCCGCAAACGCCCGCCTATTCTCCCCGGCAAACAATGCAGGCCTCCGCACCCGAAGCGCCGCAATCGCCTGCAGAAACGGAAACCGCACCTGAAGGAACACGTTAATCATCATACCGGAAATAAGATCGAAATCAGAAAAACAACGCCGGAAGAGGAACACAAAACCTCTTTCGGCGAAGTGTTTTCAGATCATTGCCGCCCGTGCAGCATCAGGTTTTCGGCATAGCCTTGGATTGATCCTTGCCGGCGTAGCTGCCGTCTTCCCAGCCGTTGCCGAAACTCCATGCAATACGGCCGTTTTTCTTTTCGGAAAGATCAAGATAGAGATCCGCGCTCACAGCTTCTACATAATACCCGTTCGGATCGCCGGAAGCGGGTTCTGAAAGGTGCAGTTTGATAAGCCCGTCGATCTCACCGATGCCGGAGAGATCCACATGCGCGCTGATGGCAGGCTCGCTGTACCAGGGGCCGTACATGAAATACGGCGCGCCGTTATTCATTGAGCACTGTGAAAAACGTTTTTTATCCAATGTGTTCCAATATCCCTCAAGCGATTCCCACAGCTGCCGTATCTGCGCCTCTGAAACCTTGGAGCCCTTCAGATCCACACAGGTCATATAATAAAGAGAAACCCAACCGGTTTTTCCGTTTTTTGTCACTTTACCCCACCAACGAACGGTAGCATCGGAAGAACCGAGATCAAGCACCTCGGTAACCTCCACAAATTCATCCTGCTGAATACGATCCAGCGCTTTTCCGTTTTTATTGGTGGATCCCCTTAAAACAACGCGGGCTTCGGTGGAATTCACATAATGCCCCGGCTGATAACCGTCGGTGCCCAGCGGCGCGGTGGTATTTTCCGCCGCGGCGGCGGCGCTTACGTTTTCATCGGCGGTCTTTGTACTTTCGTTATCTTTTGCCGCCGTCGTATCCTCCGCCTTCGTGGTATTTTCCTCTTTCTCTGCGGCTGCTTCGGTCTTTTCTTCCGTTTCCTGTGAAGCCACAGCTTCGGTTGTGGTTTCATCCGCATCCCTGATCGCGGGGAGCACAATAAAGATGAAAATCACCGTAAGCGCGGCAAGAATCACAGCGATCAGCGGAATGATGATCGCAAGAAACTTTTTATTGTTTCCGGAAGCGTCATTCTCCTGTTGACGGCCCCCCTCATTATTCCGATCGGGATACCCGCCGCCGTACATATTGAAAGTATCATTCGGTCCGCCGCTGCGAGAACCGTATGTGCCGCCAAAGGGAGCGCCGCCGTTGCGCGCACCGTAAACCGTAGCGTCCGCGTCAGAGGGTTCCTGCATAAAACCGAACCCGTTTCCGGCGTTATCGCCCTGCAGTGGGTTCTGGCTTTGACGCGGAAGGTCATTCCGGTGGTTATTAATGGTTTTCATACCGCCGGGCGTACCGTAAGCCGTGGCTTCATCCTCCGCGGCATCGGGGGAAAATACGAATTCACCGCCGACGACGGGGCTGCCCCCGCCGTTTTTCACACCGTGGGGCACACCGTAAACCGTAATATCATCCGCATCATCAGTAATAATAAAGCCGGCCCCATTGCCGTCGCTCTTTGCGCCGTTCGGCGCGCCGTATCTTGTACGATCGGGATCTTCCGGGGCTTCCCGAAAACCGAATCCGTAATTATCATTCGCAGCGCCGCCCTGATATTCCCGGGGAGCGCCGGAGGGCGCTTTTGCGCTTTGAACGCCGCTGCGCGCGCTGCGCACAGGGCGCGCGTTATGCCCGCCCGCAGAATGCTGCAGGGCAGGTTCCTGCTCCGGAAGCGGATTTCCGCAATTCGGACAAAACCTGATATTGCCGTTTTCCGCGATTGTTCTTCCGCATTTGCTGCAAACCAAAACCGACCTCTCCTTTATTGAAAATAACTGTTTTTTCAGGTAATCATTCTTCACTTTATTATATGCTTTCCCTGTGCGTATGTCAAGCGAAGTTTCCACGGTGCCGAAAGCGAAGCGAAGGTTATTATTTGCTTTCCGCTTGCGCGTTGATTGCCGATATGCTATACTTATGTACAAATCACAAAGAAGGGGGCGCAGAAAATGGACCGTTCGGATGGGGGCGGCATCCCCGCGGCGGCGCTGATCGAGTGGTTCCGGCAAAACGCGCGGGATCTGCCGTGGCGGCAAAACCGGGATCCATATCGGGTGTGGCTTTCTGAGATCATGCTGCAGCAAACCCGGGTGGAGGCGGTAACGGGCTATTACGCCCGTTTTCTGGCGGCGCTGCCCACGGTAGAAGACCTTGCCGCAGCGGATGACGACGTTCTGAACAAGCTCTGGCAGGGGCTGGGGTACTATTCCCGGGCGCGGAACCTGAAAAAGGCCGCGGGCGTGATCGTATCGCGGTACGGCGGGCGCTTCCCGGAAACCTACGAAGAGATACTGGCGCTGCCCGGCGTGGGGCCCTACACCGCGGGGGCGGTGGGCTCCATCTGCTTCGATCTGCCCTGCCCCGCCGTGGACGGCAACGTGCTCAGAGTGTACGCCCGCTTTACGGGGTACGATAAACCCGTGAACACAGACGAGGCGAAAAAAGAGATCGCCGACGCGCTGCGGCCCCTGTATACCCCGGGGCAATGCGGCGCGCTCACCCAAAGCCTGATGGAGCTGGGGGCCTGCGTCTGCCTGCCGAACGGCGCGCCGAAATGCGATATCTGCCCCCTGCGGGAGGGCTGCGCCGCCCGCAAAAGCGGCACGTGGCAGCGCTACCCCATAAAAACGGAAAAAAAGGCCCGCCGCACGGCGGACATGCTCGCCCTGCTGCTGAAATGCGGCGACCGGTTCGCCCTGCGCCGCCGCCCGGATACCGGCCTGCTGGCGGGGCTGTGGGAATTCCCCAACACGGCGCTGAAAAACCCCGAAAAAGCATTGGAAGAAGCCGCCGCGTTTGCCGCTGCCCTTGGCGCAAAGCCTGCGGAGCTGCTGCGGCAAACCGGGTACACCCACGTTTTCACCCATGTGCAGTGGCATGTGCAGGCCTTTGCCTTCGCCTGCGAAGCCATGCCGGGGGATCTCGTGTGGGCCACGGCGGAAGAGCTGAAACGGATCTACGCCATTCCCTCCGCCTTTCGCCCCATCGCCGATACGGCGGCGGAGATCGGCTGCGGTATTTAAAACACAAAACCGGCCTTACGAGGTCGGTTTTTATCATTTATCATTGCTTCCATTTCCCCGCGAACGGCCGGGGGCGTTTTTGATGCCGTTACTGCCGGATATCGGTACGCGTTTCCGTTTCGGGGCGGATCTTTGTAAGATCCGGCTCCACGCCCAGCAGAGGACATACCTTTTCAAGCACGGCTTTGGCAAGGATCACCGCGCCGGTATAGTTATAATGGGTGGCGTCGGCGTAGATATCGTCCGGTTCATACCGCCTTACAACGGAGGCGAGGTCGTTTACCGGCACACCGTTTTCGCGCATCACCTGCAGCGCCACCTCGTTGATGCGGTCGATATCCTTATTCTTACGCACGATCCAAGGCAGTACGTATTTTTCGTCCCGCCCGGGGGTGGACAGGGCAAAGATCTGCTGCGCGTTTGGATACACGTCCTTCAGCCGGTGAATGACCCGCCCCAGATAATACCCGTAGATCTCCGGCGGGGTCATGGGTTCATCGTAATGAAAGCGGATCACGTCGTGCAGGCCGGTGTTCCAGTGGATCACGTCCACGTCTTCGCCGAAGCGGTAGTTGTGTTCCCAATCGCCGATGGCATAGTAGGTATAGGCGGCGAAACAGGCGTTTTCATTGGGGGAGAGCACGTTCACCCTGCCCTCCAGCGCCTGCCGCACGTATTTATCGTAATTCATGCGAATGGAATCGCCGATCAGAAGCAGTTTTTTCACGGTCGGTTCTCCTTCTGATCAGAACGCCGTAAGGGCGATCATGATATTGTTTACGTTTTGCCGGTTGGTTCCCCAATCCACCACCTGCGTGGGCAGCGCACACACTGAATATACCTGAACCTGCGTGGTGTTGGGGCCGGTGGGCGTTAAGGTAACGGTGATATCCTCGCCCCACGAGGTGAACGTAACGCCGCCCTTGAACCGCATAACGCAGCCGTTGCCGGAGGCAAACTCCCCCACATAACTGATATTTGTGTGATACATCGGATACCTGCGCAGCTTTTCGACCAGCGGCATCAGTTTTTCGTTGAACACACGGATATCCATATAACTTGCAGCCATTTACAGTCCTCCGGAATCAGATATCTTATTGCTGCAATTATTATACCTCATATCTGCGCAATGTGCAAGACGGATATCTGCATTTTTCCCGTTTTCAGCGGCCGGCGGAAGTGAACAGATCGCGCAGCGCGCGCATCAGAGCGCGGAAGAAATCGATGAACGCCCGCAGGGGATCTTTCTTATCCCATTTCCGGTCGCCGGGGTCCTCCGGCGTCAAGGGCAGAACCTGCCCCGCTTCGTTTTTGTGCATAAACTGCGGAAAACGTTCATCCGTATGCACGGTGAACTGCGCGGGCGCTTCGGCGCAGAGCGTCATCAGGTCCGAGATCGCCGCGTCCATATCCAGATGCTTTATATCTTTGAAAAACCAGGTTTGGTCCGGATACCGGCAGGCAGAGGCGTCCACCTTGCCGTCCGCGGAGAGATACGCCCCCTTGCCCTCGGCAATGCGCCCGGCACGGTAGGATTCCGGCAGAACGGTATCCATGGTGGAAGTAACGGCGCCGAAGGATTGGCGGGTGAGGGAATTGGAGGAATCGGTGAGGTAATCGCTGCCCTCAAAGTAGGGGTAGGTGGGCACGCCGTATTTGGCGATCACGTTCAGCTTCATGCCCGCCGCCTGAAGGCGGTCCAGCGTATCGAACAGGGGCGTTTGCACCGTATAGTGGTAACGGTCGATGCGGTCGATGAGGGCGGACCAGGCCCCCGCGGTACCGCGGAACACGTAGCCCTTGGCCTGCTCGTACCTCTCCTGCCCGATCATGGCCCAATAGCCGGGGTAAGTGGCATAGCTCGCCCTGAGAAGCCGGGGCAGGATGTGGTCCTTGAACCGTTCGATCAGCCGGCTAAGGGCAACGGTCGTCATATGCATGCCGCCGGAATAATAGACCACGTCCACCAGCGCGGCAACAAGGTCGTTCACGTCCCCGTCGGCGATGGGCCGCTCCTGCGTGAGCCAGTAATTGCCGTACATACGCACCGTATCCGCATCCAGCTTGATATCGCCGGTGAACAGGGCCTCTTCCGTTTCCACCCCGGCGGCCATGGGCATATACATGATGCAGGTATCCACTTTATCCGCGCCGTACACCGTAAGGTAAGCGGCCACAACGCACGCCCCGTAGCATCTGCCCACCAGCGCCACCTTTGCAGCGCCGGTGGCTTTTTTCACGCCGTCGATATAGGCGTCCAGCTGCGCGGCGGTTTCAAGGGGATCCATGCGCCAGTCGTAACGGAAATAGTAATCCCCCTCGTGAAACCCGGAGGTTTTCTTCGGGATAGAGTTCTCGTTCCAGCTCCACGTGGGGTGATCGCCGTGCTGCGGCATACCGGCGTTGTCATAGATCGCCGGGGCCCAGATGGGCGAGAGGGCCTCCACCAGCAGATCGCTGTAGGTATCCCACCGGTCGGTGACGGTGGCTTTGGCGAATTCCGCAAGCAGCGGCGCCATGGCCTCTTTATCCTGCAGAAACGCGCCGAGATCGAAGCTGTCCGGCACGATCGTATCTCCTTCGGCGTTCAGGATATGGGTATTGCTGGTACCCGGCACCGTAATGATGGGGACGTTCCGCGAAGCGTCCTGC
This sequence comes from uncultured Clostridia bacterium, assembly GCA_946627725.1. Classification (GTDB taxonomy): domain Bacteria; phylum Bacillota; class Clostridia; order Oscillospirales; family Acutalibacteraceae; genus RUG806. The sequence goes on along the minus strand of CAMOVW010000013.1, from coordinate 12,336 downwards.
GCCGCGAACGCGGGCAGAAATACACAGGAACACAGAACAAATGCCAAAAGAACCGAAATTGCTTTTTTCATGCAGGGAAACCTCCTGTAGCGTTGATCCGTTTGATTACGACCGTATTATATCACCGCTCGCCGCAGAAAGCCATATATTATCCGACATTTATACGGTTCGCGACGAAAATATATAAGTTTATTCCGCCCTTGCGATCTCTTTGGGATAAAACAGGAAGGGTACGCAGGCGATCAGGGAGCTGGCCGCCGGGATCAGCGAGATGGACATAAACACCGTATCCTTCATATGCGGGGTGATCTGCACGCCGGATTCGTACCCTACGGCTACAATGATCAGCGAGAATACGCCGGTGGCAGCCGCGGTCATGATTTTGCTGGAGAAGGTAAGGCCCGAAAAGCAAACGCCCTCGCGGTTCTGCCCGGTGCGAGCCTTGATCTCATCCACACAATCCGCGATCATGGCGGTTTGGGTTACCATGAACACGCCGCTGAGAAGGCTGCCCAGCAGCACCATGATCATAAGCCCCGCAAGGCTGTTGTACCCCACAAAATACATGGCGGCGCACACGATAACGCTCAGCAGATTGGAGCCGATCATCACTTTTTTATTGCCCAGCTTTTTCGTAAGCAGCGGGGTGACCAGCGACGCGGCAAGCATGCCCACGATGATCATCGCGCCAAGGTACATATACAGGCTTTCATCGTTCATCACGATAATGGCGAACACGGTGCCCGCCACCTGTATCATATTTTTGCCGAAGGCCAGAAAGCTGCCCAGCAGCACGATCAGCAGCGGGCGGCAGGATACGGTGGTGCGGAAGATATCCCCGAGGGTCACGTTTTCATCCACATGGTCGTTCTTCTCTTTTGTAAAGAAGAAGGCCAGCAGAAACAGCCCCATGCCCACGGCAGAGATCACCAGCGCAGAGAGCGTCCAGCCCGCGTGGGAGGCCTCCTCCGCCCCCTTGCCGGTAAAGATCATGGCAAGCCGGTAGCCGAACAGCGTTACCAGCCCCAGCGTGAGCATCTGCGCCGCCCGGGTGACGCCGATGGCCTTTGTGCGCTCATCCGGATCGTTTGACAGGCGTGAGGCCAGCCCCCAATAGGGCACGTCGCACAGGGTATAAAAGGTTTCCCATGCCAGATACACAACGGCAAAATATACCAGCTTCATGGTTTCGCCGAAGGCTGCGGGTATGGAAAAGATCAGCGTGGTAAGCGCCGCGATGGGCAGCGCGGTGAACAGGATATAGGGCCTTAGTTTGCCGAAGCGGGTGTGGGTCTTATCCACCACCACGCCCATAATGGGATCGTTCACCGCATCCCAGATCTTGGATACGGTCATAAACACGCCCAGCGCCGCCACGCCTTTTGCGGAAAGCCCCACGGCGGAGGAATACATATAAGTGAGCAGAAAGGTGCCCACCAGCGTATTTACCATATTCTGCCCCGCGCCCGCAACGGCGAACGCGGCCTTTTCTCTTCTTGTGATATCCATACAACTCTCCTTACAGCTGAAACAGCAGCGTTTTGATCTCATAAGGCCGGAACGTGAGCTTTGCAGGGTCCGCAGATACGGGGTTTTCCTCCATCAGATCCACGGCGTAAACCGCCTTATAGCCAAAGCCGACGGTGAGCGCCGCGGCGGCTTCCCTGCCCTGCGATTCGTACATGCGCACGATCACGGCGTTTTCACGGTACGCCTTTTTCAGCAGCGTGATCACCACGTTGGGGGTATTCACCCGCAGGGGGTTTTCAAAGCCGGTTTCGCCGGTAAACGCATACTTGGGCTTGTTGAGCGCATAAGCCCGCGCCAGCGTATCTTCCGAAAGGCCGCCCTTATGGGGATACAGCGCATAGGTGAATTCATGCCGCCCCCGGTCCGCCTTCGGATCCGGGAACACGGGGGAACGCAGCAGGTTCAGAGAGATGAGCCCCTCCTTCACCCGGTGACCGTATTTGCAGTTATTGAGCAGCGAAAAGCCCTTTTCGCCGTCGGAAACGTCCACGTATTTGTGGGCGCAGATCTCAAACTGCGCCTTTTCCTCCGGCGTTTTATCGCCGGTGGAGCGGAAGATGGAGCCGAACTGGATATCGCAGGCCACGGTATCGCTCTGTACGGCGGGCAGAAATTCCGCCCGCAGCATCTGAAAGGTTTCATGCCAATCCGCAAACGTGCGGATCTCAAGCGTATCCGCGCCGGCGGCCAGTACGATCTGCTGCCGGAGCTCCGTTTTGCCGTGCCGGTAGTAATTGACGCGGGTAACGGCGTTTTTCTCTTTGCTTACGGTATGGCGGTACGGCTTCAGGGTGCGGCCTTCGCGGTCGTGATATTTCCAATCGATATCCCATGCGTTGAACATCAGGGGCTTATCAAAAAAGAGCTTGAGCCGGTTCATGGGCCCGGCGGCAAATTCCGTACCGGCGGAATCCCGCAGGGAGACGATCTCGCCGTCGGCGTTAAAGCGGACCTCAAGGCAGCCGTTTTTCAGGAACGTATCTCCGGCGGCAAGGGCGGGGTCCTCCGCCGGGGGCAGAGGCGGCGCGGCGGAAAAGGCCATAGGATCGTATGCAAGGGGCGTATCCCCTGCGCCGCACAGAAAACGCAGCGCGGCCTTCTTTTCCTGGGTGATCTCCCGCAGCATCTGCGCATAGCGGGCGACGGATTCTTTATAAACGCGGCCGATGGCGCTGCCGGGGATGATATCGTGAAACTGATACAGCAGCGCTTCCTTCCACCAGCCGTCCAGCTTTTGCTGCGGGTAGGGCCTGCCCCGCAGATAGGCCATGGCGCAAAGGGCTTCCGTATCCTCCAGCGCGTATTCGGTAAGGCGGTTATACCGCTTGTTGCGCCCCTGGGTGGTGTAGGTGCCCTGATGCTTTTCCAGATACAGCTCGCCGGCGTATTCCGGCAGCTTCGCCTGAACGGCTTCCAGCCGTTTGAAATAATCGATGGCCCGCGAAAAGCGGATCTCCGGCGTGTGAACAAGGGTGCGCTGGCGGTTCAGCAGCTCCAGAAAGCCCTCGCCGGGGCCGCCGCCCCCGTCGCCCACGCCGTACACGTAAAGCGCCGCGTCGGAAACGTCCTTTTCGGGGTAATTCTGCCATGCATGGATCGCGGATGCGGGAAGAGCGTCGGAATTATAGGTCTCATCCGGCGCCATATGCACCAGTACCCGGCTGCCGTCGATACCGCTCCAGTGAAAGGAACGGTAGGGGAAGCGGTTGTGCTCGTTCCACGAGAGCTTAATGGTAAAGAAATAGGGAATTCCCGTGCCGCGCAGCAGCTGGGGCAGGTTGCCGTTGTAGCCGAACACGTCCGGCAGCCAGCAGATGCGCATCTCCTGCCCAAAGGCCTCGCGGAAGAAGGTTTTGCCGTAGTACAGCTGGCGGATCAGCGCCTCCCCGCCGGAGAGGTTTGTATCCGCTTCCACGTACATACCGCCCTGGGGCTCGATGCGCCCCGCCCGCACGGCCGCCTCGATGCGCCGCCACACGGCGGGCTCGTTGGCGCGCAGGTACTCGAACTGCCACGGCTGGGAAGCGCCGTAGATATACTGCGGATAGCGGTCGATATTGTTCAGCTGCTTGGTAAAGGTGCGGGCGGATTTGCGCTTGGTTTCCCGCACCGGCCAGAGCCATGCCAGATCGAGATGGGAATGCCCCACCGCGTACAGCGTGAAATCCGCCGGGCCGCCCTGCAGCGCGGGGGCAAGCAGGCGGCTGCCCTCGGCGGAATCCCCCGCCATGGCGGCTTGATACGCCGCCTGAAGCATTTCGGCAAGCTCGCGCCCCTGCCCCGCGGGCAGCGCGGCGAATACCGAGAGCACCGCAAGATAATCATAATAAAAAGAATAAAAACCGGGGTTGCGCTCCGTAATATACGCATAGCGGAACACGCCCATGCCGAAGGGGGCGCTGAGCACGGTGCCGTTAAAGCCCGCGTCCATAAAGAAATCGATTTTGTTTCCGCTGCATATCGCGTCACTGACCCGAACGGCGGTTTTGCCCCGCTCCGCCAAAAAGGAATCCACCGCGTTCATTTTAGAGGAGATCATCTCATACGGCGCGCCGGAATTGCCGTAGATCAGCCCCTCGCCGCCGATATTGACGCTGAGCCACAGGTCGCGGGAATCTGCGTTTTCCGGCAGCTCGCCCTGCATATGGAACCAGGCGCAGTCGTAAACGCGCTTTGCCCACACCTGCCCCGGCAGCACGGGCCGGTAGGTCAGGCTGCCGCGCTGTTCCGGCGGTACGGGTTCCGAAGTCACCGCCGCCCGGGCGTGCAGTTTTCCGATGGGCCGATAAGCCTTTTTCCGCAGGGCGTCCAGCCGCAGCCGCGCACCGGCGGGGTATCCGTTTTTCTTTGTTTTTTCCATCACGCGCCTCCCGTTTGTTATTTATACAAATCCATTATAGCATATTGTATAAAAAATGGAAGAGCCATATCTGATTACAGTTTTGTTAAAATTTGATTTCGGTATGGAAATCCGCAAAATCCCGTGCTATAATATGCCGGATCAAACAAGGAGGATTTTCTCAAATGAAAAAAACAATCAGAATCATGATCGCCGTTCTGGCGATCGCAGCAATGCTCTTCTCTTTCGCGGCCTGCGGCGGCAAAACCAACGATACAAAGCCCACCGACAGCGCCAACCCGACCGACGCCGCCAATACCGGCTCTCTGATGCAGGAGCTGCTCGATACCGTGAAGAACGGCGATTCCTACAACGAATGGAAAGCCGCCTACACCGCCACCACCTTTGAAGAAAAGCTGGAGGGCGACAGCATCATCTTCAGCTTTAAGGGCGAGGAGGGCATAAACGGCGACTACGCCTTTACGCAGGACGGCGATTACATCGTAAACACCTCCGATGAGGGCGATTACACCGCCTACACCCTGATGATGGATCTGAAAGACGCGCTTGCAAAGCATTACGGCGCAAACAGCATGCTTTGGAGCGGGTATCTTGCCGCCACGGCAAACTCTGATCTGGAAAACAAGTATTACATCACCGAAACCGCAGATGGCAAAACCGAATCCAAGCTCTATGCCGCCGAGGCATGGGATATGTCCGGTCTGGACGATATCTATGTGGACGAGAAGACGCTTGAGAACTATGATACCCTCAACGAACCCAGCTTCAACCTGCACGTAAACTGCGGCAAGATCATGCTTACGACTTTCAAATCCGACGATCAGCTGACCATGATCGTAGGCGAATACGGTGAAAACACCGAGCTGACCCGCAAATCCGTTCTTTCCTTGGTAAACAAAGCGCAGCCCAAAGGCTACGAGGCCTTTGCCGCGGACTTTACCGAGGTAAAAGCGATTGAGAGCGAAGACTACACCGTTACCCTCGGCGTACCGGAAGAGATCGCCGCCGAACACAGCTACCCGAACGAGGAAGGCTACAGCTACATCACCGTAGTATTCGGCCGCACCGCCGAAGAAACCGCGGAATAATTCAGTTCATTTCACAAAAAACAAAGGGGCGCCGGATCGGCGCTCCTTTTTGTATGGGGTTGAAGACAAAATTATAATTTATCGCGCTGTGTTACTATTGCGACGCGGCAGGCGGTACGGCGGGACGGTTCTGTGTATCAACCCGGCGGATACAGGTATAAAGTTTTCAAAATGTATGATACATAGAACCGTCCCACGTTCGCCGGATGGTTTGCAACAAACCGGGATTTCCCCTGTAATTACAATGCAAATCGGGGGTTGGCTCGTGATACAGAGGACGGTTCTGCGTATCAACGGGAAGTTTATTCCGCAAACGTTTGCATATTGGATGATACGCAAAACCGTCCCCTGTATCAATGCGGCCACGTCGTTTGCAACACAGCGCGATAAACGCCGTTCGCCGTCCGCATTTTATTCCTCTGTCAACCTGAACTCCTTCAAATCGTCCAGCCGCAGCAGCACAGGCAGTTCTCCCGCGCCGGCGCCCACGTCGATATCGATCCAGGTGTCCGTTTTCAGAATCTTTCCCCGGTACTGCTCGCCGTAATAATACGTGGGCGTATGGCCCAGCACGGTTACGATATCGGGATAATAATCCTCGTAGATCTCCGGCCGCGCCCACAAAAGGTCGTCCGCGCTGTAATCGCGCAAGCGTTTTTCCGGGCTGAAATTACAGTACCCCGCGTGCACCAGCAGATAATCCCTGTCCCCGGCGGTAACGCCCTCGTACAAAGGCGCGTCGCGCAGATAGTCCAGCAGATCCAGCCGCGCCTCCTGCGGCAGGTTTTTCAGCGCCTTCAGAGTGGGGTCGCCGCCGTTGAGCAGGTAGTTCTGCAGCAGCTCCAGCTTTTCGGCGGAGAGGGCGTTTATGCTCTCGTCGGTAACGGTTTCAAACAGAAAATCGCAGCTCAGCAGCATGGCCTCGTGGTTGCCAAGCAGCAACTGGGCGTTGGGCTGCGCCGCCAGCCAGCGCAGAATACCCACGCCGCCGTCGCCGTTGCGGTCGATCACGTCCCCAAGCACGTACAGAAAATCGTTGCTGCCAAAACCCGCCGAACGCAGCAGGGCTTTGAATTTTTCCACCGGGCAGCCGTGGAGATCCGAAATCACATAGATCATATCAACAATTCCTTTCCGGCATCCGTCATATTACGCTTACGCGCACCGCAAATCCGCCGGCGGCGTCCGGCGAAACCGTATACTCCAGCGCACAGAACCCGGGGTTCAGGTTAAAGATCCGCCGCGGCTCTCCCTGCAGGCTTCCCCGCAGCACGGCAGCCTCCGCACCGCCGATCAGCGGCAGAATATACCGGGCCTCCGCCGCAAGCCCGGGCGGCACGCTGCCCCGGATCAGAAGCGCGTTTTCCGTAAGTTCATACGCCAGCGCGCATTCGCCGTACGCGGGAAACGGCGCGCCGTTTTTATCGCAGAAACGGGCCTCTGCCCGCACCGCAGCGCCGCCGGTTTTTTCCGGAACCGTAAGCGAAGCGCTTACATCCCGATGCTGCCCGTAAACCGCGCCGCCCGATATGATCTCAATGCGGGGGCACAGGGAACGGTGACGCTCCGGGGCGGACGGCAATTGCTGATTCAGGGGTTCCTTCATCATAAGGTCCGCCGCGCCGCAGGCGATCACCGGGCCGGTCTTTTTGTGCCACAGCAGGCTTACCGCGCCGCCCGCCGCATGAGCGCCGGGCATGGGCATACGGTCCGGCGACATGATATCCGCGATCCAGCCGCCGCAGGCAAGGCGCACCGCGCCCAGCTCCGGGTACCGGGCGACGGCTTCAGGCGCATCCAAAGGCAGCGCCGTTCTGTAAAAATCGTACAGCCCGCCGTTCAGGCTGCCCGCAAGGGTTTTCGCGTGGCAGAAGGTGTGGTGAACGCAGGGCTTTTCGCCGTTTTCGGCGTAATCCGGCCCGCCGTACAAAAGCCCCCCGCGGGTGCAGCGCCGGTACAGTTCAAAATTGCGCAGCGCGGCCTCGGCAAATACGGGGTCGGTTTTTCCCAGCCGGAAGAGGGCCTCCTGACATCCGTCGGCGGTGCGGCTGCCCCAATAGGTCCATTTGAACGCTCTTGTACCGGGGCTGTCGTCCCAAGCCCCGTCCGGCAGCATCCAGTTCAGCTGCGCCCGCCAAAGGGCAAGGCATCTCTCCCGCGCGGCGTCATCCCTCGCAGCCGCGGCGTACCGGGTGAGCATGGGAAGGGTCTCTTCGGGGTTATAACCGCCCGGGTCGATCGCCCGGCAGCCCCGCGGGGAAAGCGCATCCAAAGGATGCCCCTCGCCGTAGAGCAGACCGTTTTCGCTGACGTGCGAAAAACAGAAGTCCGCCAGCTCCGCCGCAAGGGCGATCCAATCGCCGTTATCAAAATATCTGCCCAGCAGCGCCATCACGCAGGCGTTGGCGGCGTAATAATTGAGATAGGCCTGCAGCCTTCCCGGGCGCAGATTGGCATACAGCCACCGGCCCATACCGGCAAGGCGGGCCTCCTGCGCGGCTTTTTCTTCCTTTGTAAACAGATCGCCGTGGTAATACAGCGCGTCGTGCAGGGCGGCGGACCCGAACACGGTAACGCCGCGCCAATCGGATTTCAGGTCGTTTTTCAGGCTGCCGTCGGGGCACGTCACGTTTTCGGCCCAGCGCAGCAGCCGTTTCGCCCCGGTAAGATAAGCCTCTTCCCCGGTGCGTGCGGCAAGGGTGAGCAGCGGGTAGGCCGCCTCATGGCAGCGGCCGTGGATCATGCCGCAGGCGGGGCACAGAATGCCGCCGTCAAGGGCGGGCACATCCGGCAGATCCGCCTGTAAGCGCAGTAGAGCGTCGCCCCACTGCCGCAAAAGACAAAGCAGCGCGTTTTCGGTATCGGCGGCGGTTTGCCGCATGGCGCATCACCCCTTCTGTTTTCCTATGTTTCCATTATACGTTCCTCCGGGGGCGATGTAAAGAAAAACTTGCATAACGGCCCCGATTCTGCTATAGTGAAAGGTGAAATATCCATGCAAAAGAATATCCGTTCCGCCCGCGGGAAGAATCGCTCCCGCAGCGCGAAGGAGGAGGTTTTTTATGCGGATCTCGATAGACAGGCGCAAGACGTTTCAAACTTTTACCGGCTTCGGCGCCAGCGGGGCATGGTGGGCCCAGTGCGTGGGCGGATGGGATCATACCGACCCCGAAAGCGGCCTGCCGGTACGGGAGCGCATCGCCATGCTGCTGTACGATAAAGATGCGGGCATCGGCCTTACCGCCTACCGCTTTAACGTCGGCGGCGGCTCAAAGGATTCCGGCAAAGGCGACATCGGCAATCCCCTGCGCCGCACGGAATGCTTCGCCCTGCCCGGCGGCGGATACGATTTCAGCCGGGACGCAAACGCCGTGGCCATGCTGCGGCTGGCGGTACAATACGGGGCGGAAGAGGTGATTTTGTTTGTAAACTCCCCGCCGGAGCACCTCACCCGAAACGGCATGACCCACTGCAGCAAAAACCGGCCTTTTCTGGATAACCTGCCCAAAGAAAACTACCTGCCCTTCGCCCGCTTCTGCCTCGATACGGCGGAGCATTTTCTGGCGCAGGGCGTTCCCGTAAAATACATCTCCCCCATCAACGAGCCCTTCTGGGTGTGGAATGGCGGGCAGGAGGGCTGCCACTATACCCCCCGCAGCGCCGGCGCGCTGATGGAAGTGATCGCCCGCGAGATGGAACGCCGCCCGGCCCTGAAAAACGTGATGCTCTCCGGCGTGGAGAACGGCGATATCCGCTGGTTCAACAAATCCTACACCCGGCAGCTGCTGCGCCGGGACGCGGTACGCAGACGCATGGACGGCATAGACCTGCACTCTTACTTCTTAAACCCCTTTCACCCCGTAAAGCTGCCCGTGTTCAATAACCGCGCCGGTTTTCTGCGGCGGTACCGGGCGTGGCTGGACCGGATCTACCCCGGCACCGCGGTAAAGATGAGCGAATGGTGCCATATGCAGGGCGGCAGGGATCGGGGTATGGATTCCGCCCTGGTGATGGCGAACGTGATCTATGAGGATCTCACGATATTGAACGTTACCGCGTGGCAGCACTGGATCGCCGTTTCGGAGATGGATTACTGCGACGGGCTGATCTATATCGACCTTGCAGCCAAAACCTTTGAAATGACAAAGCGCTATTACGCCACCGGCAATTTTTCAAAATATATCCCCCGCGGGGCAAAGCGCGTGGCCGTGACCTGCCCCACCCCCGAAATCAAAGCGCTGGCTTTCGTAAAAGGCGATAAAACAGTGCTGATACTGATCAACGATACCAAAGAAACAAAACCGGTGACCCTGCCCGCCGCAAAAGGCACGCTGGCCGTGACCGACGACGCAGAGAACCTGAAAGAACATGAAATAATCACGGCGGACGTAACGCTTACCCCACGCTCGGTAAATACGTTTGTATACGATCAGGCAGAAGCATAAACCCGAAACAAACCAAAAAGGCGGTCATATTTATGAAAGACAAGGCGCTTTCCCTATTGGGCGACCTGCGGCGGTACTGGAAGAAGCCGCCCCGGGGCAGATACATGACGTTTAAGGAGATCGTATCCCTTTCGGTGGGCGGTATCGGCGTAAAATTCATCGTTTACTGCATCAGCCAGATGATCCTCTCCGTGGGCAACACGCTGATCGGCAACACCATCGGCATCGATCCCTCCGCGCTGTATGTGATTTACATCGTCAGCGTGCTCTCCGGCTTTCCGCTGACGGCTATACGGGCGAAAATGATCGACAACACCCGCAGCATGAAGGGCAAATACCGCCCCTATCTGCTCACCATGGGCGTGCCCACCGTGATTCTGGGCGTGCTGTTCATCTGGACGCCCTACGAGCGCATGACGCTGTTTATGAAATGCGCCGCGGTGCTGGCGTATAACATCGGCTTTCAGTTCTTCTTCAACTTCTATAACGATTCTTACGACAGCCTGATCAACGTTCTCTCGCCAAACAGCATCGAGCGCAGCGACGTGCTCTCGGTGCGCTCGGTGGTGGAAAACTTCTCCCCTTCCCTTGCCAATATCTTTCTGCCCATCGCCGCGAAGCTGATCACCGGCAGCAACACCCTGTACGATATCCGCATTTACCGGGCGCTGTTTCCGCCCATGCTGCTGGCGGGCTTCGCCATCTCCATGCTGGTGTACGTGAACACGGAAGAGAAGATCGTGCAGGCCAAAACCCACGTGATCCGGCTGAAATTTACGGACGCCTTCCGCGCCATCGCCCGCAACAAATATTTCTGGATCATCTCCCTTGCGGGCTGGCTGGGCTTTTTAGAGGGCTCCTTCAACAGCATTATGGGGTGGATGTATAACTACCGGCAGGCCTGTTCCCCGGCCCAGTATTCCGTGATCACCGCCATCGCGGGCAACGCCAGCTTCTGGCCCAATCTGGTGGCGCCCTTCTTTATACGCAGATACGGCAAGAAAAAGATACTGATCTTTACCAACCTGCTCAACATTATTTTTATCATCTTTATGCTGCCCATCGTGCGCAATACCGGCTCCAAAAGCATCATCTGGCTGCTGCTGGGGTGTACCTTTGTGAACCAGTTCATCACCTCTCTGGGCCATCTGCTCACCCCCAGCGTAAACGCGGATATCCGCGATTACCAGCAATACGTGACCGGCGAGCGGATCGACGGCATGTTTGCCGCGGTGGGGCTCATCGGCAACGTGATCACCCTTGCCACAAGCGGCGTGCTGCCGGTGCTGTATGAGAGATCCGGCCTTAACGCCGCCACGGCCGTTTCGCTGGGCTACAGCGGCAGCAACGTATACGACGTGCTGTATAACGCCGAGTATTTTGTGAAGATCAGCAGCGTGCTGGTAATGGCCTCCGTTTTGGGCGCGGTGATGAACGTGATCCCCTATTTCTTCTACGATCTCTCCGAAACCCGGCAGAAGGCCATGGTGCGGGTGCTGAAGATCCGTGCCGCCTTCGAGGATCTGGGCAACGGCGCGGCCTCGGACGAGGCCCTTGCCGAGGCGGGGGACCTGATCGAAGAAACCCTGCTTTACGCCGAAAAAGCGCCCTCGCCGATTGAGAAGGACGCGGATAAAAAGACCTTAAAGCTGCAGCGGGAAGAAAACGAAAAGATCGAGATCGCAGGCATCGTATTGCAGGAACTCAACCGCTACAAGGGAGACGCGGGTAAAATCGAAACGGAGCTGGCGCAGCGGTTCGCTGACGCGGGGCTGAACGGCTTTTCGCAAACCTTTACCATGACCCGGGCGGAGGTAAAGGCCATGCCGAAGGGCACGCCACTTGAAAAGGAGCGCCGCCGTGATCTGTTGACGCTGATCTCGCAGATCAGGGCCTCCGAAAAAGCCGCCGCAAAATACTACCCCAACGGCGTAACGCCCTTTGACGCCTCCGTTTTTGAGATCCTGTTCAACGAGGAATACGAAAACGAAGCCGCCCTGCGCGATACCCTGCAAAGCCTGAAACAGGCCCGGGAGATGAAAAACGCCCCCATGATCGACGCGCTGAAAAACAAGGTGCGCGATCTGCAGCGGCAAAAGGCCGAGATCGGCAGAAAAATCAAACAGGCCACGGCGCAGAACTCCGTATACTACAGGGCGGCAAAGCCCTATCTGGACGCCAGACGCACGCTGGTGCGCGCAAACGGCTACGCCGATCTGAACGCCTTTCTCGCCCTCGCGGCGGCGGCAAAAGAACGCATCGCGGCAAAGGAATAACAGAGCAAAAACAGAAAAAAGGTGCTTCACGGATTTTCGTGTAATAAAACAAATTGCAGTTTGGCGCGCCGCAGGCGCGACCGCCGTTCGCCGTTTGCCGTTCGCCGTTCGCAAGAATCACAGAGTCCGCAATGAGG
>CAMOVW010000012.1 GCA_946627725.1 uncultured Clostridia bacterium | reverse complement strand
TGCATCTGTTTTGCAGCAGAGGAAGGATAAATATGCGAAAAAATGTACTGAAGCGATTTGTTGAAGGCGATTCTTCTTTTTCTGTTGCAGGCGGTTTTCCGGAACTGTTTTTACGGTTATGCAGAAATAAAAAGATCGCTCTTCGTGAGGTAAAGGTTGAGGGGAATGCCGTAACCGGCAAAGTGAATCACAAAGATGAAGACGCCTTTCTGCGAGCGGCCGCTGAAGCGGGTATGGAGATTTTGAGCGTTAGCAAATTCGGCTTGCGGTACCTGCTTCAACGTTACAGAAACCGAATCGGAATACCTGTCGGTATTCTGATGTTTGCTTTGATCATGCGTATTCTTTCCTCCTTATTATGGAGTGTGGATGTTCAGGGGCTGGTTACGCTGAATGAAGAGGATTTCTTTTCATATCTTGAAGAAATACAGATCAGAAAAGGCATGCTTCTGTCGGAGATCGATTGTAATGCGATCGAAGAAAAAATCGAGTTGTTTGACGCTGCAATACTCCGCTGCGCTGCAAATCTTGTAGGGTGCAAACTGTATATCACTGTTGAAGAAAGAGGAATGCCGCCGGAAATTGCCGAAAGAGACCGATATTGCAATGTGATCGCCGGGAAAGGCGGCCTGGTTCTGTCTGCAGATATTCTTGCCGGAGAAGGACAAATTCGCCCCGGTGATATTTTGCGTGCGGGGGATATCATAGCGGAGGGCGTTATTCCTCTGAAAAACGGCGGCGTCCGTCTTCTGGAAGCGAAGGCGGTTGTTATAGCTAAAACAGAAACGGTTTTTCGATCTGCGGCAGAGATGAATGTTTCAGTAAAAAAAGTGAAACGCGTAACCGACCGATATTCAGTTGTCTTTTTTGGTCTTAAAATCCCTTTTTATAAAAAACCATACGAAAATACAGCATACTTTAAAGCGGAAGAAACGGTATTCCCAATGGGGGTATCCCGCTGCAGATCCACATTGATGGAAGACCGAAACGTAACATTTAATGAGCCTGAGGCCTCACTTCTTGCGATGGAAAAATTAGCCTGCGCTGTGTCATCTGAGTTTTGGAACACAAAAATCACAGGTTGTAATGCGAATTTTACCCGAGGCGGCACTTACGAAATCACCGTACAGCTTTTCTGTGAAGAAAATATAGCGCAGCAACAGTTCTTTGAAATGATTTCGGGTGAAAATTAAATACAGGATATTATTTGACACAGCCCTTTGCATGTGTTAAAATAAAATCGGTGATTTTTTTGAGGATACGTAAAGAAATATCCGGCGATATGAACATTGTCGGAGAGAAGTTGCTGCGCCGCAGAAAAGAATGTGGGTTACGGCAAAAAGATCTTCTTACAAAACTGCAGCTGAAGGGGATTGAGATGAGTTCTTCTTCTTTGTCCAAAATAGAAGGGCAGCAAAGAATTGTAAAGGATTTTGAACTTGCCGCGTTCTGTGATATATTGGATCTTGACGCCTCGGAACTTCTGGGGCTTAAGTGATTTATGGAGGAATTCGGATATGCAAATGAAGGAGAAGCTCATTTCTTTTCGTAAAGAGGCTGGGTTTACGCAGCAGCAGATTGCGGAGTTGCTGGGGCTCGACCGCTCTACGTATTCCTGTTACGAAACGGGAAAAGTAAGGGTTCCTTTAAGAAAGCTTCAGCAGCTGGCTGTTATTTATAACCTTGATCTGAATGCTTTTGATACGTCTGCAGTGCTCCATTTGTGCAGCGATATGGCAAAGGAAAATGAAAAGCTCAGGATGAAAGATCTCACCAGAGAAGAACGCATGTTCCTGGCGAAAATGCGTATGCTCAAATCTGACGGTAAGCTGGAAGCGCTTGAAGAGGCAATGAACAAACTTTCACAAGATGAGGATTGAAAGATTGCATAATTATCGAACTTTAGCGGTGATCGGCGGGGGGGCTTCAGGGCTGATGGCAGCTGCCAAAGCTGCTGAAGAAGCGCTTTCACGTCATCTGAATATTACAATTGACGTTTACGAAGCTAACGACAGAGTCGGTAAAAAAATACTTGTAACAGGCAACGGTAGATGTAATTTGTCCAATGCGGTTATTTCCGTTGAAGACTATTTCGGAGATACGGATCTGTTTGAAGAAGTGTACCCTGTGTTTGATCGCTCCGATTCTCTCTCTTTTTTTCGAAGCTGCGGACTTTGCACGTGCAGCGATGATGCAGGCAGAATCTATCCTTCCAGTAAAAAATCGGCTTCTGTTCTCGACGCCCTGATGTATGAATGCGAGCGAACCGGCGTTCGGATGCATACAGAAACAAGAATAGAGCGTATACAAAAAACAGAGGATGGATATCTCCTGAACGGTAAATTTCATGCAGACCTTGTAATTCTTGCCGTCGGCGGTAAAGCCGGAGCTGCAAAACAGCATACGGATGCTGTTTTCTCGTTCTTAAAAGACGCGGGCGTCCGTATCGCTCCGATGTATCCTGCGCTGACTGCTTTTTCTATCACAGACTTCCCGAAAAGCGTAAAAGGGGTCCGTGCCGCAGGTCGGCTTGCTTTGCAGGCGAATGGTAATCCGCTCGCATCATCAGAGGGAGAGGTCCAGTATACGGAATATGGCATATCGGGTATTGCCGCAATGCAGCTTTCCTCCTATGTCGAGGTGAAGGATATTCGAAGCGGCAATGTGTATATTGCGATAGACAGTCTTCCGGATCTGCAGTATAATGAGCTGCGTTCGCATTTTGAAGACTTAAAAAAGAGCCGGCCGGACATGCCTGTTGCCGTATTTATGACAGGGCTGCTGCCGAAAGGACTTTCGCTGGCGTTTATGAAAGAGGCAGGGGTCGAAGAACGTACGTTTCTGCGTAATATGACACGACAGCAGGAAGGCGTTTTGCTTGCTTGCTGCAAAGCTAAAAAATATCGCGTTAACGGGCTGCGCGGGTTCGAAAACGCGCAGGTAATGCGCGGCGGAATCGCAGCTTCGGAACTGACAGAAAAGCTTGAATTGAAAAAACTCCCGGGCGTGTTTGCCTGTGGGGAAATGTTGAATATCAACGGTGATTGCGGCGGGTACAATCTGCAGTGGGCATGGTCCTCCGGCGCGGTTGCCGGAAAAAACTGTATCGGGGAGATCGGATAATTGCTTCGGATCAATGAAATAACCGTTGGGCTTGGCGCTTCTCTTGAAGATATAAAAAAAGCAGCCGCAAAACAACTCGGCGTTGCAGCTCGGCATATTGTTAATATTGAAATATACAGGGAGTCTATTGATTCCCGTCAAAAGAATAATATCCGTATGATTTATTCGGTGAATGCCGAAACGGATCTTGACGACGCCGCTCTGGCTGCCCGATTTTTGCCGAGTAAAGTAAGCGTTGCGGAAAAATACCAATATAGGATGCCGGAAGTGATCCGTAAATCAGTATTCCGTCCGGTTGTGGTCGGATTCGGTCCTGCCGGTATGTTTGCTGCATATATCCTTGCTATGGCAGGTCTTTCCCCGATCGTGCTCGAACGGGGAAACGACGTGGATACGCGTACGCGCGACGTGCATATGTTCTGGACAACAAAACTGCTGAATGAGGAATCAAACGTACAGTTCGGCGAGGGCGGCGCCGGAACATTTTCAGACGGAAAACTTACAACAGGCATAAAAGACGCAAGATGCAGATATGTACTTGAAACCTTTGTAAAATTCGGCGCGCCGGAGCAGATCCTTTATTCTTCGCATCCGCATATCGGCACGGATCTGTTAAAGCCGCTTGTAAAGAATATGCGGCAGGAGATCATCCGTTTGGGCGGAGAGATACGCTTCGGATGTAAATTATCAGACCTGTATATTGCGAACGGGTATATTCAAGGCGTCGCATACGAGAACCGAGAAGGCGGAAAAACGGATATTGAAACGGATTGCTTGCTTCTCTGCATTGGCCATTCTGCCAGAGATACCGTAGAAATGCTTTACCGTTCCGGTCTCAGGATGGAAAAGAAGGCGTTTTCCATGGGGGTTCGTATTGAACATCCTCAGGAAGTGATCAATAAAGGTCTGTTCGGTAAATTCTGGAATGATCCGCGTCTTGGCGCGGCGAATTATAAATTTGCGAATCATCCGCCTCACGGCAGGGGCGGCTACACCTTTTGTATGTGTCCCGGCGGTACGGTGGTGTGCGCGTCTTCGGAAAAAGAGAAAACTGTTGTAAACGGGATGAGTGAATTTGCCCGGAATGGTGAGAATGCCAATTCCGCGATTCTTGTAGGCGTTGAACCCGAAACCATCGAAGACAGCCATCCGCTTGCCGGAATAAAACTGCAGAGAGAAATCGAGAGAAAAGCCTTTTTGCTTGGCGATCGGTATGCGGCGCCCGCGCAGACGGTAGGAGATTTCCTGAAAGGCGTTGCCTCTGTAAAACTCGGTTCCGTTCATCCCACGTGTACCACAGGTACCGTGCCCGGCGATATCAGAAAAGTGCTGCCGGATGTGATCACAAATGATATTGCTCTTGCCATCGCAGCTTTTGACATGAAATTGAAAGGTTTTGCGATGCCGGACGCCGTTCTTACAGCTCCGGAAAGCCGTTCCTCATCTCCGGTTCGCATTATAAGAGATGAATTCCGTCAGGCGAGCGTTAAGGGGATATTCCCTTGCGGGGAAGGCGCCGGGTATGCGGGTGGTATTGTTTCCGCTGCCGTAGACGGAATAAAAAGCGCAGAGGCGGTGCTTCTTGACGCGCTTGACGATTGCTGACGAAAGGTTGTAGAAACAGATGAAGTTGTCAACACAAACGGACGCTTTGTGTAAGTATTATCCGCAGGAAACTGCGGTTCAGATGATTGCGGAAGCCGGTTTTGACGCCGTTGATCTTTCCATGTTTGAGGGTGACGATACCCGTTGGATCTTTGAAGACGGTTTTGAAAACCGTATAAAAGGCCTTGTTGCTGTGGCAGAAGCAAGCGGCGTGTATTTCAATCAGGCGCATGCGCCATTCCCATCTTATATTGCCGGCAATGATGAATACAACGCGCATATCCGTCCGATGCTGATCAGATCCATTGAAGCGGCCGGTCTTGCAGGGGTGAAAAATATTGTGATACACCCTGTTGCATTTCCCGAGCGGCAAAAAGAACAGAACATGCAGATGTATAACGAGCTGCTTCCGGCTGCAAAAAGCGCAGGTGTGAAGATCGCGATCGAAAATATGTGGGGTCGCGACGCCCGTTCAGGAGTTATTGTTCCCAATGTCTGTTCTACTGCAAACGAACTTGCGGATTACGTTGACAGCCTTGATCCGGATTGGTTTACCGTTTGTCTTGATATCGGCCACGTTGGGCTGGTGCACGAGTATGAGGCGCCGTTTATCCGCACACTTGGAACAAAAAGGCTAACATGCGTACATATCCATGATAATGATTATATAAACGATTCTCATACCTGTCCTTTTACGGGAAAACTTCCCTGGGATGAGATCGCTTGTGCCTTTGCACAAATCGGTTATCATGGGGATATCACACTGGAAGCGGATAATTTTCTTGCAAAAAAGCTTCCGCTCCGGCTTTATCCTGCGGGGCTTCGCTTTATGGCCGCGGCGGGAAGGGAATTGATCCGTATGATAGAGGAGGCAAACAACAAATGAAAACATTGGGTCTTGTAGTTCCTTGTTACAACGAACAGGATGTTATAAAAATGTTTTATGACGAAACTTCAAAGGTCGTTTCGTCACTGTCGGGCGAGTATTCCTGTGAGTATGTTTTTGTAGACGACGGCAGTACGGATAAAACGCTTTCAATTCTTAAAATGCTTGCGCAGACGGATCCGAGTGTAAAGTATATATCCTTTTCGCGGAATTTCGGAAAAGAAGCTGCGATGCTTGCCGGTATGAAGTATGCGGTAAAATTTGATTATATCGGCATTCTGGATGCTGATCTGCAGCATTCGCCTTCGTTGCTGGTCGATATGCTGCGGTATGTGGATCAGGAGGGCTATGACGTCGCCGCCGCAAAACGTGTGGACCGGGAAGGGGAGTCCCGGCTGAAGAGCAAGCTGTCTGAAAAGTTTTATAAAGTGATCAATAAAATCAGTGAGATTACAATCAGTGAATCTGCACAGGATTTTCGCATTATGCAGAAAAAAGTGGTGCAGGCAGTGTTGGATATGCCTGAAAAAATCCGTTTTTCCAAGGGTATTTTCAGCTGGGTCGGGTTTAATGTAAAATGGATCGAGCACGAAAACCGTGAACGTGCCGCAGGACAAACAAAATGGTCTATAACAAAACTCTTCAAATACGCTTTTGACGGTATTATCGGATATACAAATCTGCCGTTAAAGCTGAGTTTTTTCTGCGGCGGATTGTTTTTTCTCGTTTCACTGGCAGCCCTTGTTTTCGGAATTGTGATGAAAGCGGTCCATCCGGATTACAGTTGGGCGCTTCCGATCCTTCTTGCGGCGATGTTTTTTATCGGCAGTGTGCTTCTGATGTTTGTCGGAGTTTTGGGCGAGTATCTTGCAAGGGTGTATACAGAAGCGAAGGACAGACCCGTTTATATTGTTTCACAAACCAATACAATTCAGTATTACCTGAAAGGAGAAGAATAAAATGGTTGTTACAAAGGAATCTTTGATCGGTGAAATTCTGGATGCAGATATGGACGTCGCTCCTTTTTTTCTGAACATGGGAATGCACTGTCTCGGCTGCCCCGCTTCACGTATGGAGAGCATTGAAGAAGCCTGCATGGTACACGGCGTGGATCCGGATGATCTTGTGGACGAGCTGAACGCTTATTTTGAGTCTATCGCATGATAACGCTTTCGGCGCGACTGCAGGCTGTCGCTTCGCTTGTACATGGCGGCGGACGGCTTGTTGACGTAGGAACGGATCACGCATATCTGCCTCTGTATCTGATTGAAAACGGTATCATTGATTCAGCCATCGCTTCCGATATCGGCGAAGGACCATTGGCAAATGCGCGAAAAACATTGATAAACAGTAGGGCTGAAGATAAAATCCCCCTGCGGTTATCCGATGGATTAATGAATATTTCTCCCGAGGAAGCGGACGAAATCGTGATTTGCGGCATGGGCGGCAATCTGATCGATGAGATCCTGAGCGCTGCGCCATGGATCTGCAGACCGGGGATGCATCTTGTTTTGCAGCCGATGACGCACAGCGAAGATGTTCGCCGCTGCCTGTGTTTAAAAGGGTTTGAAATACAGCGGGAATTCTGCACAGAAGATAAAGGCAGAGTTTATCTGGTGATGGACGCCGTGTGGAAGGACGCTGCGGATCGTAAGGCTGACGGATATTATTATTTCGGCTCTTTGATCGGGCAGATCGGTCCTGCGGAAAAATATATCCGAGGGCAGCTGAAATGGGTAAAAACAAGACTACGTGCATTGCGGGAAGCGCAGCGATACCCCGAGGAGCAGGCGCTGCTTTCACGTGTGCTTGATTACTATTACGGAGAAATAAATGAAAGTATCTGAAGTATACGATTATATCGATTCGTTCGCCCCGTTCTGCTCACAGGAGGATTGGGACAACAGCGGACTTCTGATCAGAAGCGGCGAAAAAGAAACGGATCGTATCTTGGTTTGCCTTGATATTACGGAAGAAGCTGTTCGCTATGCCGCCGAAAAACACTGCGGGCTGATCGTATCGCATCATCCCGTGATTTTTCGCGCTGTGAAGCAGATCGCTTGTCCGTCTGTGCTTTCACAGTTGATACAAAACGATATCAGCGTGATTTCCGCACATACAAATCTGGATAAAGCGCCGGGCGGCGTTAACGATACGCTGTGTGAAGTACTGGGAATGACCTATGAAAAGCTGGGGCCGGAATGCGGCGGCGGGTTTCTGAATGCCGGATTTATTCCAGAGTGTAAGACGGCGGCTGCGCTTCGTGAGATTCTGCATGAAAAGCTGCACGGAACGGTCAGATCAACAGCTTGTCCTTTTGCTTTTCCTGAATCGGAGATCGGGAAAATCGCTGTTTGTGCAGGCGCGGGAGGGGAGTTCTTTGCGGATGCGAAAGCCGCCGGATGCAATACGCTGATCACCGGCGACGCCGATCATCACGATTTTCTTGACGCTGCGCAAATGGGCGTACACCTTTTTGCAGTCGGGCATTATGAAACAGAAATCCCTATGATATATAAATTGGCAATGATGCTTGAAAACCGCTTTTTTGAAGAGGAAGTCGCTTTGCGAGAAAAAGAACAAGCGAAGGCAAAAGACGCCGCAGCGTATTTTGCCCTCCGAAAATCTCATTTGCCGGAAGACGGATTGCCGCAAAGAGCAATTGAGGTGTTCGCGTCAACAAATCCGATTTCAATATACGATTAATTATTATGGCAGTAGACGGTCTTTTTTTACATATGATGAAGCGAGAGCTTTCCGTGTTCGCGGTTGGCTCTAAAATTGATAAAATCTATTTACCTACAAAATATGAGCTTGTATTAGGGCTTCGATCACGTAATGGTGCAAAAAAACTGTTCATTTCTGTGGGCGGTAATGCGCCGCGGCTGAATTTTACGGAGAGCGTACCCGAAAACCCCGCAAAGCCGCCTATGCTTTGTATGCTTCTTCGTAAACTGCTTACGGGCGCCGTAATTACGGACATTCGCCAGCAGGGAATGGATCGCATCCTTTTTATTGATCTCAGCGGGACGAATGAGATCGGCGACCGGGTGAAATATACGCTGGTTGTTGAGATCATGGCGCAGTATTCCAACTGTATTCTGCTGGATGAAAACGGGATCATTATTGATTCGCTGAAACGCGTCGACGCGTCAAAATCATCGTTCCGTGAGATTCTGCCGCAGGAAAAATATGCGCTTCCGCCTTCGCAGGACAAGCTGAATCTTTTGGATGCTCAGATGGCAGATATTATAGCCAGAGTGAAAGCATATGCGCAAAAGAATCTTTCTTCTGCAATACTTTCCTCTGTTTCCGGTTTCTCACCGATGCTTTCAAAAGAGTTTGCTTATCGCGTATGTCTGGGCGACCGACAGGTGGATTCTCTTAACGGAATGCATTTCAACCGACTTCAATCTGAGCTGGAAGCTCTGAGAACTATTCTGATAACAGGCAATGCGGATCCATGTTATCTTACCGACGATAATAACGAGCTGCTGGAGTTCTCTTTTTTGCCGCTGACGTATATGGCAAACAGTGCAAAGCTGAACAGATGTGATACGCTGTCTGCGCTTCTTGACGTTTTTTATATCGAGCGTGAAAAAAAACAACGCGCAAGAGCGCAGGCGGAGGATCTGTTCAGAAATGTAAATACGCTTCTTGACCGTACCGCAAAAAAGATCAACGTGCGAAGAGCCGAGCTTCCGGATGAAGAGGATATCGAAAACAAGCGAATCTGTGCGGAGCTGATCAACGTAAACATCGCATTTTTGCCGAAGGGCGTTGCGGAATACGAAATACAGAATTACTATGATGAAAACAGATTAAAGAAAATCAAAGCCGCGCCGGAACTTTCACCTCAAAAAAATGCGCAGAAGTATTATAAAGAATACAAAAAAGCACAGACGGCGAAAAAGGTGCTTGCGGAACAGATCGAGAACGGCGTTAAAGAATTGGAATACCTTCAGACCGTTCAGGATGAGCTCAGCCGCGCCGAGAGTATAACGGAATTGAATGAGATCCGTGAGGAATTGCGTGAAACCGGTTATCTGAAGCGAACACCGCAGTTGAAAAACCGAAAAATACCTGTTTCTCAGTCAATGGAATTCCGTTCACCGAGCGGAATGCGTATCCTGATCGGACGTAATAATCTGCAGAATGACAGGCTGAGTCTGAAAACCGCCAACAAACTTGATCTTTGGTTCCATGTACAAAAAGCGCCCGGTTCTCACGTGGTTCTGTGTACGGAAGGGGCGGAGCCTGACGAAGCGGATTATGAATATGCTGCGGGGCTTGCCGTATGGTTTTCTTCTGTGCGCGAGCGCGGAAAAGCAGAGGTCGATTATACACAGGTTAAGAATCTGAAAAAACCGCCGGCCTCAAATCCGGGGTTCGTGATCTATCATATTTATAAAACACTTTATGCGGCTGCTGTGAAGCCGAAACCTTGACGTATAGTAAATTATATAACTGGAGGAGATCCCAATGGATAACATAAAACAGCAACTGAAAAACGGAAATACCTCTTTGGGGGTGGAATTCGGTTCAACCCGTATCAAGGCCGTTTTGCTCGCGGATACCGGAGAACTGATTGCCGCAGGTAATTTTGATTGGGAAAATGATCTTGTTGACGGGATCTGGACATATCCTTTAGATAAAGTGATTCGCGGTCTGCAAACGGCATATGCGGCTCTGAAAGCTGCGGTTGCGGCGGATTACGGTGTTGTATTGTCTCGCATAGGATCCATCGGGATCTCCGCAATGATGCACGGTTATCTTGCTTTTGACGCGGCAGGAGGTCTGCTTGTTCCGTTCCGTACCTGGAGAAATACGATCACAGGACCGGCAGCGGAGAAACTGACAACGGAATTTCATTTCAATATTCCGCAGCGCTGGAGCATTGCGCATCTGGAACAGGCGATCATGAACGGAGAAAGCCATGTAAAAGATATTGCTTTTCTTACAACGCTTTCCGGATACATCCATTATCTGCTTACCGGTAAAAAAGTTCTGGGCGTCGGAGACGCTTCCGGAATGTTCCCGATCGACAGCGCTGAAAACGATTACTGTGAAGCCATGGTTCGAAAATTTGATGCCATGCATGCTTCCGATCGGTTTCCCTGGAAACTGCGCGATATCCTTCCTATGGTGCTTTCTGCGGGGCAAAACGCAGGCTTTTTGACTCCGGAAGGCGCGAAATTGCTTGATCCTGACTGCGATCTGCTCCCAGGGATTCCCTTCTGTCCGCCGGAAGGCGACGCCGGTACGGGAATGACCGCTACGAACAGTATCCTTCCCAAAACGGGTAATGTTTCTGCCGGTACATCAGTGTTTGCAATGTTGGTGCTTGAAAAACCTCTGTCGAATGTATATACGGAGATCGATATGGTCACAACGCCGGATGGAATGCCGGTGGCTATGGTTCACTGCAATAACTGTACGTCTGATATTGACGCTTACGTAAAGCTGTTTGCACAGACGCTTGAGAGTTTCGGTGTTTCGGTTAAAAAGAGCGAAATATATGATAAGCTCTATGAGAAAGCTTTGTGTGCCGAAAAGGACGCAGGCGGTATCGTAACCTATAATCTGTTCTCCGGCGAACCTGTTCTTGAGCTTGCCGAAGGCAGACCGATGATGATCCGTACGCCGAAAGCAAACTTTTCTTTTGAAAACCTTTGTCGCAGTCTTGTTTATTCTTCTTTTGCCGCGCTGAAGATCGGCATGGAGATTTTAACGGATAAAGAGCATGTATCGATCGAAAAACTGCTCGGACACGGCGGTTTGTTCAAAACGGAAGGCGCGGCGCAAAAACTGATGGCTTCTGCGCTCAATGTTCCCGTAGCCGTGATGGCTTCCGCTGCGGAAGGCGGTGCATGGGGGATTGCCATCCTTGCACAATATCTTCGTAAAAAGGAGAATAATGAAACGCTTGCGGGTTATCTTCAAAATAAGGTTTTTGCGGATGCAAATATTCGTATTGCAATGCCTGATACCGAGAGCCGCGCCGGGTTCGGTAAGTATCTTGATCGGTATATGAATGGACTGAAAGCGGCAGACGAAGCTTGCAGAATTCAATAAGGAGGTCCTGTAATGTACGAGTATATCAAACAAAAAGCGTATGATGCAAATATGATGCTGTCAAAATACGGCGTAGCGCCTTTTACATGGGGAAATGCCTCTGCCTGCGACAGAGAAAAGCAGGTGTTTGCAATCAAACCCAGCGGTGTTCCTTATGATACGCTTACGCCTGCGGATATGGTGATCGTGGGTTTTGACGGCAAACGCGTGGAGGGAACGCTTTCTCCCTCCTCTGATACCCCCACGCATGCTGTTCTCTATCAATCATTTCCGGAAATCGGCGGCGTGGTTCATACGCATTCCGTAAACGCGTCTTCTTTTGCGCAGGCCGGTATGCAGATCCCTGCGCTCGGGACCACGCATGCGGATTTCTGTTACGGCAGCGTACCTTGTACAAGAGAGCTTACACGGGAAGAAGTAGAAACGGATTATGAAAAGAATACCGGGCTTGTGATTGCGCGGCATTTTTACGAGCATGACCTTGATCCGAATGCGATTCCTGCGGTCCTTGTGCAATCGCACGGGCCGTTCTGCTGGGGAAAGGATGCAAAAACCGCCGCATATAATGCTGTTGTGCTTGAGATCGTTGCGGAAATGGCTATGAAAACGATCAACCTGAACATGGATCAAAGAGCGATTCAACAGTATCTGCTTGATAAACACTATCTGCGTAAGCATGGTAAAAATGCCTATTACGGCCAAAAAAATCAATAAAACAGGGATAATGATATGACTGAATTTACACATTTGCACGTGCATACCGAGTATTCACTGCTCGACGGTGCGTGCCGCATCAAACCTCTTGTAAAGCGGGCCAAGGAACTCGGTATGCATTCTCTGGCCATGACGGATCACGGCGCTATGTACGGTGCGGTTGATTTCTTTCTCGAATGCAAGAAAAACGATATCCATCCCGTTATCGGGTGTGAAGTATATGTTGCGCAGCGTACGCGATTTGATAAAGTACACGGGCTCGACAACGAACGTTATCATCTGATCTTATTGTGTGAGAATCAGACCGGCTACCAAAATCTGATCAAGATCGTATCCGCCGCATGGACGGAGGGATTCTATACAAAACCCCGTATCGACCATGAACTGCTGGAAAAGTATCATGAGGGCATCATCTGTCTTTCTGCATGTCTTGCCGGCGAGATCCCTCAGGCGCTGCTGAAAAGCGATTATGAAAAGGCAAAGGAAATCGCTCTCTGGTACAAAAATCTGTTCGGGCCCGACAACTATTATCTTGAGATACAGGATCACGGTCTGGAAGAGCAAAAACGTACGAATCCACTGATTATCAAACTTGCGCGCGAGATCGGTGTTGGGCTTGTTGTTACAAACGACGCGCACTATATCAATAAAGAGGACGCAGAGGTTCAGAAGATCCTTGTTTGTATCGCAACAAAGCATACGATCGACGAAGATACGGGTATGGGGTTCCAGACGGATGAATTCTATCTGAAATCCGGCGACGAAATGGCTGCGCTGTTCCCCGAAGTGCCTGAAGCTGTGGAGAACACCAATAAGATTGCAGCCAGATGCAATATCGATTTCGTTTTCGGTAATACAAAGCTTCCGATTTTCGAGGTCCCGAACAATCAGGACCATTTTGAGTTCTTCAAGAATATGTGCTATGAGGGCATGGTGAAGCGCTACGGTGAAAACTATCCGCAGGAGTATATGGACCGGCTCAACTATGAGCTCGGCGTGATTCATCAGATGGGTTTCATCGATTACTTTCTGATCGTATGGGATTACATCAATTACGCAAAAAGCGTAGGGATCCCTGTCGGCCCCGGGCGCGGTTCCGGCGCCGGCAGTATCGCCGCTTATACCTGCGGCATCACGGATATCGACCCGATGCGGTACTCTTTGCTGTTTGAGCGTTTCCTGAATCCCGAACGGGTAAGCATGCCTGACTTTGATATTGATTTCTGTTACGAACGCCGGCAGGAAGTGATCGATTACGTCGTGCGTCGATACGGTGCGGACCATGTTGCGCAGATCGCTACCTTTGGTACGCTTGCCGCAAAAGGTGCGGTGCGCGACGTTGCCAGGGTGCTCGGCATGGAGATATCACGCTCGCAGGCCATAACAAAAGAGATCCCCGCAGAGCTTGATATGACCATAGAGAAGGCGCTTACCAGCAGTGCTGATCTGAAAAAAATGTATGATTCGGATCCCTTTGTAAAGCGTGTAATTGATACGTCCATCAAGATCGAAGGTATGCCGCGTAATACGGGTATGCATGCCTGCGGCGTAGTAATATGCGATAAACCCGTAGACGAATATGTGCCTCTTTTTAAGAGCGGCGACGCTGTTGTTACCCAATACTATAAAGGTTGGGTAGAAAAGCTGGGGCTTCTTAAGATGGACTTCCTCGGACTTCGCACCCTTACGGTAATTACGGACGCCGTAAATATGATACATAAAAAAGATCCGGATTTCGAGATTATGAAGATCGACGTGGACGACCCCAAAGTTTATGAAATGCTCGGCGAAGGCGGAACCTTCGGCGTGTTTCAGTGTGAAAGTGCGGGGATCCGTTCGCTGATGATCAACATGAAGCCGCATAACCTTGAAGATATCATCGCCGTTATCGCTTTGTATCGTCCCGGCCCTATGGATTTCATCCCGGCGTATCTGGAAAACAGAAAGCATCCCGAATCCATTAAATATCATACACCGAAATTAAAGCCGATTCTGGACGTTACATACGGCACCATCGTATATCAGGAGCAGGTTATGCAGATCTTCCGTGAGTTGGCAGGGTATTCGATGGGCGCTGCCGATATGGTGCGTCGTGCTGTTGCAAAAAAGCAGCCGGAAGTGCTCGCACAGCAAAAACAGTATTTCATACACGGTTCCGACGGTACCGACGGTGGCTCCAAGTGTGACGGCTGCCTGAAGCGCGGAGTGAGTGAGGAAGCGGCAAACAAGATTTTTGACGACATGGCGTCTTTCGCTTCTTACGCGTTCAACAAATCACATTCAGCCGCCTATTCGCTTCTCACATACCAGACCGCGTGGCTGCGGTACTATTATCCGCAGGAATTTATGGCGGCAATGCTTACCAGCGTACGTGATAATACCGATAAGGTCGTCGGATATATTAATGAATGTCAGACTACGCTCGGATTTAAGGTGCTCCCGCCGAGCGTAAATGAATCCGAAGAAAACTTTACGGTTTCCGGCGATAACATCCGTTTCGGTTTGCTTGCCGTTAAAAATCTCGGCGCAGGCGTGATCAAAACAATTATTGAGGAACGCCAGGAAAACGGTTTGTTTGAAAGCTATTATTCTTTCTGTAAACGATGCTATGGTAAGGATTTCAACCGTCGTGCGCTTGAAAATCTGATCAAAAGCGGCGCGTTGGATTGCTTTGGTTTGAACCGTAATCAGATGCTGCAGATGATCGAGGATATCCTTTCTCAGCTCGACGGCGACAAAAAAAATAAGATCGAAGGGCAGATCGGGTTCTTTGATCTCAGCGCGGAACTCGCCGCGGCTGTTGAAATTCAGCCGCCGGAAGTAGAAGAACTCTCCGCAAAGGAACTGCTGCAGGGTGAAAAGCTGACCACGGGTATTTATATGTCCGGCCATCCCGTTGCGGAACACATGGAACTCAGTCGACTGCTGCACTGCGCCAAAACCACGGATATCACCGGTTCTTCGCTCACCGATCCGGATACGCCTTATCACGACGGAGATACCGTACGTTTGCTCTGTATCCTTTCTACCGTGCGGAAAAAAATCACGAAGAACAACACCACAATGGCGTTTCTGAGCCTTGAAGATGTTTACGGCGGCGTAGAATGTATGGTATTTCCGAAAATGTATGATAAGATCGGAGAATATCTGGTGGAAGATGATATCGTCCTTCTGTACGGTAAGGTATCGCTGAAAGACGATGAAGTGCCGAAGCTTTTATGCGAGAATATTGTTCCGTTGGATGAGATTCCTGATGATGAAGTAGTTCTTAAAAATTATCAGATGCCGGATCTTGCGTTCAATGTGCAACGGAGCGCCGCAACGATCTATGATCGGGCGAATGCAGACAAAACCGACGCGGTACGGGATCAGATTGATGCCACAGCGGGAAACACAGCGGCGGTTGCTGTGCATTCCGATCCGCCTGCGGCTGCGCCGCAAAAGGCCCCGACGCCGGGTAAAAAGGCTTATAAAGGCGTATATCTGAGAGTGCCTTCCGCCGTTTCTTTGGAATGTGAGCGCGCTAAAAAGATGTGCAGTATTTTTGAAGGACCTCTTCCTTTGGTGCTTTATTACGATGACAATAAAACAAAGGACTATCGCAGCGGAATATCGACAGCGGACGATCCTGCGTTGATCAAGGGGCTTGTGAAACTGCTCGGCGCACAGAATGTGGTCGTGCGGCAGTAATGCGACGGTAATATGCTTCATAAAACAAAAAAGTGTTGACTTTATAGCCGAAAAATTATATGATATAATAACAATATTGTAATAAACCTGTATTTTCTGGAGGATGAAATGAAAACAATTGCTGTATTGACCAGCGGCGGCGACGCCCCCGGCATGAATGCCGCCATCAGAGCCGTAGTAAGAACCGGATGCGAGAACGGTGCGCGGGTGCTTGGAATCCGCCGCGGTTATGCCGGCCTTATGCAAGGCGATATGTATGAAATGAATCTTCGCAGCGTATCCGATATTATCCATCGCGGCGGAACGATGCTGTATTCAGCGCGCAGTAAGGAATTCTGCACGGAAGCCGGTATGCAGAAGGCGATCGACGTTTGCAAAGACGCAGGCATCGAAGGGATCGTTGTTATCGGCGGCGACGGTTCTTTCCGCGGCGCCCGCGATCTCAGTTTGCGCGGTATTAATTGTGTGGGCGTACCCGGCACGATAGATAATGATATTGCCTGCTGTGATTATACGATCGGCTATGATACGTGCCTGAATACAATTATGGATATGGTTGACAGAATACGTGATACGACCGAGTCTCATGACCGCTGCTTTATTGTAGAGGTAATGGGGCGCAGGGCCGGATATCTTGCCCTGAATGCCGGTATCGCGGTCGGCGCGACATCTATTCTGATTCCCGAAATGGAGTTCAGCATTGAAAGAGATATCATTGAACGTATGCGCCGCACACAAAAAACCGGAAAAGAGCATTTTATCATTGTGGTAGCAGAAGGTGTAAACGAAAAACTTGTGGCGCAAGGCATCAACGGTGTTTCGGCGCTTGCAAAGTATGTTGAACATAATCTCGGTGTAGAATCTCGCGCTACGGTACTCGGACATGTGCAGCGCGGCGGTTCACCCTCGTGCAAAGACCGTGTTGTCGCCAGCCAGATGGGCTCGTATGCCGCACATCTTTTGCTCAACGGGATCGGCAATCGTGTTGTTGCAATGCAAAAAGAAGCGATTCTTGATTATGATATTTTTGAAGCGCTGAATATGACCAAGAGCATTGATCTTTCCCTTTACGATACTGCAATGGAGATTTCTATCTGATTCATTTAATTATTCTAATTAAGAAAGGTGACGTAATATGAAAACCGTATTCCTTACCGGCGGTACCGGAAACATGGGTTGGGCTGCATTCCAGGAGCTTTATAAGGTGAAGGACGTTAAAATCAACTTCCTTGCGCGTCCCAGCGAGAAGAATAAGGATCTGCTGAAACCCTATATGGGCAAAAAAAATGTGGATATCATTTGGGGTGATTTCCTTGAGTATGACGCGATTCTGAAAGGCATTACCGGCGCGGATTATGTTCTGCATATCGGCGGCATGGTATCTCCTGCGGCGGATTATAAGCCTTATTCTACCAGAAAAGTTAATGTCGGCGCGGCAGAGAACATCTGCAAAGCAGTACTTGCACAGCCGAATAAGGACGATATTAAGGTTTGTTATATCGGTTCTGTTGCCGAAACCGGCGACCGTAATACTCCTATTCACTGGGGACGCTGCGGCGATCCGATCAAGATTTCTGTTTATGATCATTATGCGATATCCAAGGTCATGGCGGAGCGCGTGTTTGTTGAAAGCGGCATCAAACACTGGGTGGTAATGCGTCAGTCGGGAATTCTGTACCCAGCAATTCTGCATAATATGGAGCCCATCATGTATCATGTACCTCTGAACGGTATGCTCGAATGGTGCACGGTGGAGGATGCGGGACGTTTGATGCGGAATTTTGTTACGGAAGATCTTCCCGAAGAGTTTTACCTCAGATTCTATAATATCGGTTCCGGTAAGGAGTACCGTCTTACAAACTTCGAATTTGAAGAGCTTCTTCTCGGATGCATCGGTTTGGGTTCGCCTAAAAATCTGTTTGATCCGAACTGGTTTACGGTTAAGAATTTCCACGGTCAGTATTATGCCGACGGCGATCTGCTGGAAGAATATCTGCATTTCAGAGCAAATGTTCCCGTAAAGGATTATTTTGACCATCTGGCGCAGCAGGTTGAGTTCTATTACAGAATCCCGAAGTACCTGCCATTCAAAAAGCCCATCGGCGCGGCTGCGAAGCCCTTTATGAAAAAAATCGCGCTTACCCCGAAATGGGGCACGCTGGATTGGGTGAAAACCAAAGATCCCGTTCGTATGTCCGCTTATTTCGGTTCTTATGAGGATTATCAGAAGATTCCTTCAAAGTGGGAGGACTTCCGCCTTGAGAGCCCCGATAAAAGCAATGAAGCTGCGGAAAAATATAAGCTTTCTCACGGATATGATGAATCAAAACCGAAATCAGAGCTTGGCATTGAAGATATGCGTGAGGCTGCAGCCTTCCGCGGCGGTGAATGCCTGAGCGATTCTATGGAGAAGGGCGATCTCGTAACGAAACTCAAATGGAAGTGCGGTTGCTGCGGCGCCGAATTTGAAGCCAGCCCCAACCTGATCCTGCTGGGCGGGCACTGGTGCCCCGAATGCTACCTTCCCGAAAAGACCTGGAATTACGATGAAATCGCAAAAACCAATCCTTTCTTTGCGCAGGTTTGGTATACGAATCATACCAAAGAAGAGCACAACGTTTATCATTTTGACGACATTTTTGCCGGTTGGGAAAAGAAATCGTAAAAGAGATATTGACAAACACAATATAGTGTGTTAAAATTCTGTCAAACGATATAGAGGCGCACCCGAAAATAGTAATCCGCCGTGAACAAGCCGCCAAGGCTGCGGAAGAAAGGTGACGGTGCCGAAACGGAAACTGTGGCATGTTTTCTGTTGGCAGCTCAGATAAGATCTGTTCTGTTGTCGCATATAATATGCGGAGCGCTATTCGTCACAAGGTTTTTTTGTCATGTGATTACGGATATCCGCGTACATTTTTGCGGGTATCCGTTTTACTATAAGAAAAAGGAATGATGAAAATGAAAAATACGATTTTTGAAGGCGCAGGTACCGCTATTATCACCCCTCTCAATGAAAAAGGCGTAGATTATGAAAGCTTCGGAAGGCTGATCGATTGGCAGATCGAAGAAGGGATCGATTCCATTGTTGTGGCAGGAACAACAGGCGAGGGCTCTACGCTTACGGATGAAGAACACAAAGAAGTTATCAGCTACTGTGTGAAACGTGTTGCAAACCGGGTTCCTGTGATTGCGGGCACCGGGTCAAATGATACCGCATATGCGATCGATCTTACAAAATATGCCTGCGATGCAGGCGTGGATGGCGTGCTTCTTGTAACGCCATACTATAATAAAGCGACACAAAACGGTTTACTCAAGTCTTTTGCAGCGGTTGCGGATATTTCCACAAAACCCTGTTTTCTGTATAACGTTCCGAGCCGTACGGGGTGTAACCTGCTGCCGAAAACCATTGCGGCGCTTGCTGAACACCCGATGATTACTGCGGTGAAAGAAGCAAGCGGCAATATTTCACAAATTGTTGAAACCGCTTCTCTTTGCGGCGATAAGATAGATATCTATTCCGGTAATGATGATCAGGTGATCCCGATTCTTTCTATCGGAGGAAAAGGTGTAATATCTGTTCTCTCCAATATTATGCCGAAAGAAACGTCTGAAATGTGCAAACTTTTCTTTAACGGTGACGTGCAGGGCGCTGCCGCAATGCAGCTGAAATATCTGCCGCTGATCAACACTTTGTTCAGTGAAGTGAATCCGATTCCGGTAAAGGCCGCAACGGCCGCTATGGGATACGGCGAAAACTATCTCCGCCTTCCGCTCACACCAATGGAAAAAGAACATGAAGAAGTGCTTCTGCAATTGATGAGAGAGCAGAATCTGATCTGATCATAAAGGGGATGTGAATATGAAGATCCTTTTAAGCGGAATAAAAGGCTTTATGGGGAAAGAAGTTGTTAAACTCTGCAACGCGGGTGTTCGGGATGGCGTAATCGCAGCGGGCGTTGATATTAATGCCGATGGTACCGAGGGTGTACCCTGTGTAAAAACCTTTGCTGAAGCGCCTGTTGATGTGGATTGCATTATAGATTTTTCTCATTTTTCACTTACGGAAGATCTTTTGAAATTTGCCGTAAAGAATCATCTTCCGCTGGTGCTTGCCACAACAGGGCAGACGCAAGAACAAAAAGAAGCGATCCGTCAGGCTTCAAAAGAGATTCCTTTGTTTTTTGCCGCAAACTATTCTTTAGGGGTAGCGTTATTGATAGAGCTTGCCAAGAAGACTGCGCAAACATTTCCAGACGCGGATATTGAGATCGTCGAAACGCATCACAACCGTAAGGTAGACGCACCCAGCGGAACGGCGTTGGCGATTTTTGAAGCGATCAAACAGGTGCGGCACAGAGCGGTAAGCAAACTCGGAAGAAGCGGCGTCAGCAAACGTACCCCAGATGAGATCGGTATCCACGCGATTCGTATGGCGAATATTGCAGGAATACACGAGGTGATTGTTGGAACCGCAAACCAGACAATTACGCTGAAACATGAAGCGCACTCAAGGGCGCTGTTTGCCGAAGGGGCGTTGGCTGCAGCGGAGTTCCTTATCAAGAAAAGCCCCGGGCTGTATCAGATGAATGATTTGATTGAGATATAAAATCAATAATTGCAATATCAGATATATTGGAGGGTTGAATGATGAAAATTGCAGTTTATGGTTACGGTAATCTTGGCAGAGGCGTGGAATGCGCCGTCAGACAGAATCCCGATACGGAACTTGTTGCTGTTTTTACGCGGCGCGATCCTGCTGCCGTAAAAACGCTTACAGGCGTGCCGGTGTACAGCGCGAATGATATTCTTTCTTTCCGCGATAAGATCGACGTTCTTATTATTTGCGGCGGCAGCGCAACGGATCTGCCTGAGATGACGCCGCAGCTTGCCCGTTATTTTAATGTGATCGACAGTTTTGATACACACGCAAGAATACCGGAACACTTTGCGAATGTAAATGCTGCCGCATCCGAAAACGGCCATATCGCGCTGATTTCCGCCGGATGGGATCCGGGAATGTTCTCTATCAGCCGTCTGTATGCTTCAGCGATTCTTCCCGACGGAAACGATTATACATTTTGGGGCCGCGGCGTAAGCCAGGGGCATTCGGACGCAATACGCAGGATCAAAGGCGTTATTGACGCGCGTCAGTATACCGTACCTGTGCCGGCAGCTCTTGAAGCCGTGCGCAACGGAGAAAATCCCACACTGTCAACACGTGAAAAGCATACTCGCGAGTGTTACGTTGTAGCGGAAGAGAGCGCAGATAAAGCCGCCATTGAAGCGGAAATCAAAAATATGCCGAATTATTTTGCGGATTATGATACTACCGTCCATTTCATTTCACTTGAAGAACTCAAAAGAGATCATTCGGGCATCCCGCACGGCGGTTGTGTGATCCGTACCGGAAAAACCGGTCTGAACGGCGAATGCAGCCACGTAATAGAATACAGTTTGAAGCTGGATTCAAATCCGCAGTTCACGTCAAGCGCGCTTGTTGCCTTTGCTCGCGCAATCAATAAGATGTATACGCGTGGAATCACAGGCTGTAAAACAGTATTTGATATTGCCCCAGTTGATCTTTCTCCGCTGTCTGCGGAAGAACTCCGCGCTCATATGCTTTAATCTGCAATTTGAAAGAGAGGATCCTCCCCATGACACAAATACCTTTGATTTGTAATAATATTTCCATTGAAAACGACAGGCTTTTGTTTGCGGGCCAGGATACTGCAGAATTGGCGAATCAATACGGAACGCCGGTTTATCTGATGGATGAAAACAGGATACGCGAACGTTGCCGAACATATCTCGGCGCTATAAAACAGGCTTTCGGAGGTAAAGGTAAAGCGCTGTATGCTTCAAAGGCGTCTTCTTTCAAGCGGATTTACGAAATCATGAAGGAAGAGGGCATGGGGATCGACGTTGTTTCCTCCGGTGAGATCTGCACGGTACTGAAAGCCGGTTATCCGCTTTCAAACGCGTATTTCCATTCAAACAATAAAACGGATGCAGATATCGCTTATGCTATGGACAACGGTATTGGATACTTTGTGGTGGATAACACGGAAGAGCTTCTTGCGGTGCAGGCGATGGCTGCCAAAAAAGGAATCCGTCAAAAGATCCTTCTTCGGATCACGCCCGGTATCGATCCTCATACGTATGCGGCGGTATCAACGGGTAAAGTTGATTCAAAGTTCGGAAGCGCGATCGAAACCGGAATGGCAGAAGAGATCACAAAACTTGCGTTGTTACAGGAGAACATCATCCTTTCCGGTTTTCACTGCCATGTCGGTTCTCAGGTGTTCGATTCCGACGTATATCTCAGGGCTGCAGATGTAATGCTTACGTTTATTTCCGATATTAAACAGAAAACGGGATATGTTGCTGAAGAGCTGGATCTCGGCGGCGGTTACGGCGTTCGGTATGTTGCAGAACAACCTGAAATCGATATCAGAGAAAATATTCTCGGCGTAGGGAAGTTCATCATCGATAAGTGCGCACAATTGAACATTTCCGTTCCGGAAATCGCATTTGAACCCGGGCGGAGCATTGTTGCCGACGCCGGTATGACTTTATATACCGTGGGTTCTGTGAAAAAGATTCCCGGTTATAAAAACTATGTGTCTGTAGACGGCGGTATGACGGATAACGTTCGTTTTGCCATGTACGGTTCTCCTTATACGCTGTTTCCCGCAAAAGGTTTACATCGTCCGTTTGATATGCGCTGTTCCGTGGTAGGAAGATGCTGCGAAAGCGGAGACATAATTCAGAATAATGTACCTATGCCGCAAGATATAAAACGCGGAGACGTCATAGCGTGCCTTACAACAGGCGCATATCATTATTCCATGGCGTCGAATTATAATCGTATCCCTCGGCCGCCCATTGTAATGCTGAAAGACGGAGAGTCATATGTTGCAGTTCGGCGAGAAAAGGTTGAAGATCTTGTAAATCTTGACGTCTGAAAAACAAAACAGCCCGGCGTATCTTAAAAAGATATTTGCCCGGCT
Source organism: uncultured Clostridia bacterium (assembly GCA_946627725.1). Classification (GTDB taxonomy): domain Bacteria; phylum Bacillota; class Clostridia; order Oscillospirales; family Acutalibacteraceae; genus RUG806. The sequence goes on along the minus strand of CAMOVW010000012.1, from coordinate 5,386 downwards.
GTTTTTATGTAGTTTGTTTGAAGTTACAGAGAATAAAAGATTCTGTTTCGCTGTTCGTAATAACAGGCCTCTTTTATACCAAGGTCTTTCAGCATATGTGCGGCATTTCGCAGGCCGAAGGAGACTCTTGTTGGAACATGTGCGTCGGAACCGATCGTAAAGAAGCGGCCGCCCATAGTAATAAACATAGCTGCTATGTATTGATCCGGCATCAGAAAGCCGTTATTAAGACTTAAAGCGGATGTGTTGATCTCCAAAGATTTCCGCTTTTGAATCAGTATCGTAAGGATCTGCGCGATTATCGGGTAATAAGAAGAGATATCGACATGTCTCCCGTATTTCAGTATAATATATCGAAGCGGTACCGTGAGATGGCACAGCGTGTCGAAATGATCGAATTCTTGAATGGTACAAAGCACGTCATTAAAATATTGAGAAAGATATTCGCTGATAAAAAGATCTGATTTGTTGCTGAAATCAATTTGAGAGAACGGTATTTCATATCCGGAGAATCTTACCGCGTGAACGGAGATTAAAATTGCGTCAAAAGGGAAAGCGGCGGTTATATTCTTTGCAAAGCCTTCAGAAAACAGTGGGTCGCCTAATTCAATTCCAAAATGTATTTTCAGAGAGGCGCCGAATCGTTGCCGCAGCTGAACCGCTTCCCGTTCGCCCTGCTGAAAGAGTGCATTGTAGTTAACCGCATCGGCATACTCGCAATCGCAATGATCGGATAGAAGAAGTCCGTTGACGTTGTCTTTGACGCACTGACGGCATAAATCTGCAGGATCGGCGTTTGAATCATGTGAAAGATGCGTATGTGTGTGGCAGTTGTAGATCATATTAAGCCCTCCGGAATGTTGGATCATCCGGTAAGTATTTTAATCGTGAATTGAAGAGAAATCAATATTATTATTGAATTTTATTTTATTTATGATACAATTTATAAGGTGAAACTGAAATGGAAGAATTTTATAAGCTCGTAAATATGCTTAAAAAGAATCATTTATCCGTAACTGCTGCAGAATCCTGCACAGCAGGTCTGTTTACGTCAATGATCGCGTCTGTTCCCGGAGCTTCCGATGTGCTGGGATACGGTTTTGTGGTTTATTCGCCGGAGGCGAAACAAAAAATACTCGGTGTGCAGAAACAAACCATCGATATGTATGGTGTGGTAAGCGAAAACACCGCCATTGAAATGGCGCGGGGCGCGGCAAATAACGCACATGCCGATGTGAGTGTTGGTATTACCGGATTCGCAGGCCCCGGAGCCGACGACGGATATGCGCCCGGAACAGTTTGTTTTGGATTCTTTTACAAAGAAATTTGTTTTGCCGAAACGATCCTTTTCGGCGATATAGGCAGAAACAAAGTAAGAGAAAATAGCGCTGTTTATGCTGCGAAAAGGCTTCTGTTGCTGTTGGAGGAGTGCGGATGCAATTAAAGAAACTCACAAATATGCAAATCATTGCTCTTGGCTTTTTTTTGCTTGTCCTGTTGGGCGCAGGTCTGTTAATGCTGCCGTTCGCAACGGTTCGCGGAGAGCAAACGTCTTTTCTCACTGCATTGTTTACTTCTGTTTCTGCATCTTGTGTCACAGGCCTGGTAATGGCGGATACTGCTACTCATTGGACGTTATTCGGCCAGATCGTTATTATTATCCTGATTCAGATCGGCGGACTTGGATTCATAACCATTGCAACTGTTTTTTTATCGTTTGCGCGTAAAAATCTCGGTTTGAAAAATCGCGCATTGATGGCTGAAAGCATCAATGCCGCAAGCATCGCAGGGCTTCGTCCTCTTACGAAACGTATTCTGAAAGGTACGCTCCTTTTTGAAGGCGCAGGCGCGGTCCTCTTGGCGATACCGTTTATTCGAAAATTTGGTTTCGGCAAAGGTGTGTATTACGCTGTATTTCATGCCGTATCCGCATTTTGCAACGCAGGATTTGATCTGATGGGCGTTGAAGAAAAATATATCTCATTTGAAAATTTTTCAGATGATATTATTGTAAACGCCGTACTTATGTTTCTCATCGTCGTCGGCGGTATCGGGTTCGCGGTGTGGGAAGATGTGCGTATATACAGATTCCGATTCAAACGGTATTCTCTGCATTCCAAAATCGTTTTATGCGTTTCATTGATGTTAACGTTCGGCGGAGGATTGCTATTTTTCCTGTTTGAAGCAAACGGTCTGTTTAAGGGCATTCCGGTATGGAAAGGAATTCTTCGCGCTTTGTTCCAATCCGTAACCTGCCGTACTGCCGGATTCAATACGATATCTTTGTCGCGTCTTTCAGTTCCGTCTGTGTTGCTGTCCTGTTTTTTGATGTTGATCGGCGGTTCTACCGGCTCTACGGCGGGTGGAATCAAAACAACAACGATCGCGGTAGCATTCCTGTTTTTATTTTCAGGGTTGCGTGCGCGCAAGCGGGTTGCCGTGTTCGGCAGAACGCTGGATGAATCTGCAGTAAAAAAGGCTTCCGGTGTTATCTGTTTTAATCTTTCCCTGATTTTTATTTCCTCTGTTTTGATCACCTGTTTACAGAATATTCCTCTCACAGATGTACTATTTGAAGTGTTTTCAGCAATGGGAACTGTAGGAATGACCACAGGTATTACAAGGGAGCTTTTGCCGTTAAGCCAGTGTATAATCATGCTTCTCATGTTTTGTGGGCGTGTGGGCAGCGTAACCCTGGCGTCTGCCTTTCTTGAACGGCGCGCAGAAGCTCAGATTTCGTATCCGGTAGAAGAAATACGTATTGGATAAAAGGAGGATTCCAATGAAATCATTTTTGATTATCGGTCTCAGTACGTTCGGGACCCATTTGTGTAAAAAGCTTTCTGCGCTCGGTGCAGAAGTTATGATTGCCGATGAGGATGAAAAAGTGATTGAATCAATGATGCCTTACGCAGTTAGCGCGCGCATTGCCGATTGCGCGGACGCTGATGTGCTGAAGAGCTTTGGCGTTGATGAGTTTGATACCTGTTTTGTATGCTTGGGCGGTCATTTTTCAGATGCGCTTGAAATTACTTATACGTTGAAAGAGTTGGGCGCAAAAAAAGTGATCAGTGAGGTAAATCGCGACATAGAAACAAAATTCCTTCTTCGCAGCGGGGCGGATCAGGTCGTGTATCCGGAGTTTGATCTTGCACAGCGGATCGCTGTCAGCGAGAGCAACGACAGTATTTTTGATGTGGTGGAATTATCCTCAGGATATGTTATTTATGAGATTTCAACGCCGCATATCTGGAGAGGGAAAACGATCAAAGATCTCAATATCCGGCAGAGGCATCATCTGAATATAATCGCGTTTAAGAAAAACGGGGAGCTTGTGCCCGCATTGTCCCCGGATTATGTGTTTAACGACAACGACCATCTTCTTGTAATGGGGCATATAAACGATATAAATAAAGTGATATAAATCCTTCGGTTTCTACGTATAAATAGTAATACACGAATGTATTACGGGGGTTATATAAAATGGATGAAAATACGGCTCGCAAGAGTCATACGCTGCAGATCGAAAACAGAAATAAAATCACCGTGTCCGGTATTACGGACGTAGGAAGCTTTAACGAGGAAACAGTTCAACTTGAATCTGATTTGGGCGGATTGGAGATTAGAGGAGAAAACCTTCAGGTAACAAAACTGAGTCTTGAGGACGGCGACGTTTCGGTAGAAGGAAAAATCAGTTCGGTTGCTTATACGGAACCTGCGGTTAAAAATACGGGTTTCTTTTCGCGGGTGTTTGGTTGATGTATGGCGTATCTCATTCTTTTTATCTCTTTGTGTTTCTGAAATGTATTGGAGTCGGTTTTATTATCGGCGGTATTTATCTCTTTTTTATGTCATTGAGACGCGTTTTTTCATTTGGAAAAATCATTGTTTTATTACAGGATCTGTCATTCTTTGTTATCGCGGCAATCATAACATTTTTATGCATATTCTATATCAACGCCGGCACGATGCGTTTTTATCTTTTTGCAGGTGAGGGAATCGGGTTTTGCCTGTTCTATCTGCTGCCCGGAAAGGCAATTGCAAACCGATTTCATTCGTTGACCGACGACTTTTGTAAACAAAATGCATGGAAGTTATGTCTGAGGCGATCGAAGCAAAAAGACAAAAAATAAGAAAAATATTTTCAAAAAACTATTGCAAGTGAGTGTACCTGTGATATATAATATATGAAAGAGAATTAATTGATTGAGGCATATTAGATGAAAACAAAATTGTTTAAGGGGCATAGTCGTATCCTTGTCTTTTTGGCGGGATTTATTTTTGTTTTTGCAGTTGTATTTTTCGTGATCCTGCAAAAAAATGTGAATGCAAAAGAAGCTGAGTTGAACGCTTTGCAGAACCAATTGCAGGAATTGCAGGAAGATAACAGTGAAGTAGATTATTTGATCAACGACGCTGATGAGGCAGAGCTCTTTGAGCATCTTGCAAGAGAACGTGGGTACGTATATCCGGATGAAAAGATTTATTATAATGTAACGCCCGGTAAATAATTCAATTGGACGGATATTGTTATTTCATTTGCAGAAGAGGAGCCTTTAAGTATATGCAGTCTAAGGCAGGGGAAATCCACGAAGGAACAGTAACCGGTATTACCGGTTTTGGCGCATTTATCAAGCTTGATAACGGAGATGCCGGTATGGTGCATATATCCGAGGTGGCTCCCGTTTTTGTTAAAGATATCAATCAATTCCTTACGGAAGGACAGAGCGTAAAGGTTAAGGTTATTTCCATAGGGGAGAACAATAAGATCAGCCTGTCCATCAAACAGGCGCAGCCGCGGGAGGAGAATGCACCGTCTCGGATGAACAAGTCTGCCGTAAGATCTTTTAATACTGAAAAACCGGGATTTAAAACACGTTCACAACAGCCCGCTAATAATAATCATGGTCCGATGTCTTTTGAAGATATGATGGCCAAATTCAAGGCTGACAGCGAAGAGAAAATGTCGGACCTTAAAAAAAATACCGATAAAGGAAGAGTTACCCGCAGGGGGAATAAGTCTTAATATGAGAGAAGTACCTGTAGACAGAGTAAAAAATGAAATTGCGCAAGCGTTTATTCATGCGAATCTGTATTTACCGCAGGATCTGGAACAGTGTATCATAAAGAATGCAGAAAAAGAAAGTGCTCCTATTGCGAAGAGCACTTTTTCTGATATGATCCGGAATCTTGCCGCTGCAAAGGATTTGAATATCCCTATTTGTCAGGATTGCGGTATGGCCGTTGTTTTTGCCGAGATCGGTCAGGACGTACATTTTACGGGTGGCAGCTTTGAATCTGCCGTAAATGAAGGCGTTGCGCAAGGTTATATTAACGGTTATCTGCGTAAAAGCGTTGTAAAAGATCCTCTCCGCCGTGATGGCGG
>CAMOVW010000011.1 GCA_946627725.1 uncultured Clostridia bacterium | reverse complement strand
ACTGATTCTGCTGATAAGCGTCCTGCTGCGGCTGGTACTGATTCTGCTGATAAGCATCCTGCTGCGGCTGGTACTGATTCTGCTGATAAGCGTCCTGCTGCGGCTGATACTGCGGCTGTTGATACGCGTTTTGCTGCGGCTGATACTGTGGCTGTTGATACGCGTTCTGCTGCGGCTGATACTGGGGCTGCGGATTGTATGCCTGCGGGGTAATGCTGGCAATCTGCATGAATTTTTCGTAGTTCTTTTCTCTGGTCTTTTTCATGATAATGAACCAGTCGATGATCGTCATAAAACCGAAAACGCCAAAGGTGAGCAGCTTCAGCACGCCGAGACCAACGTCGCCGATATAGAAACGGTCAACGCCGATACTGCCGAGCAGCAGCGAGAGGATCAGCGCGGTGGTGGGGTTCTTATAGTCCGCGCCGGCAAGAACCATCATCTGAGAATCATCCATGCGTTCCAGCTGCTGGGTGATGATCGGGATCTGCATCGCTTCGAAATTGCCCTGATTCTGTACCACAAACATCTGGACTTTTTCCTTCGTCATAAAAATACCTCCTGAATTTTGATATTTTCAGTATACAGTTTCATGAACAAAAAGTCAAGATACTAGTTTGTATTTTTCGTATAATATGTATACTTTACAGCCGTAAAGAATCGTAAGGCCGTTTACTGATCCGGTTCTCTCAAAATAAGATAAGCTTCTTGCATTTCGGCGCGGGCTCTGTTATAATTTATTTGCAATTCATTTAAAAGGAGGCAATTTATATGCCTGATGTATCCAATAACAGACCGGTCGGCCGGCAGCGTACCGGCGGCGGCGCGGGAAAAAGCGTTTCCGCCCACGGCGGCGGCCTCGGCACCGGGCCGGTAGGTAAAAGCGACGCGTATCAAGGCAGGCGTTCCGGCGGTTCCGGTAATTCCGGCGGCGGCCAGAGGGCCATCGGCGGCGGCAAAGGCAAGCTGATTCTGATCGTAGTTCTGGCCATCGTCGTCCTGCTGGGCGGCGGCAAGGGCCTTTCCGGCCTGCTGGGCGGCGGCAATAACGACGTGGTTACCACCACCGCGCCGCAAAACACAACCCCCTCCGCTTCCGCTTCCGGTTTCGGCAGCCTGCTTGGCAGCTTAACGGGCAACAGCTCTTATTCTTCCGGCTGGACCGGCGCCAACAACACCGGCAAGCTCAATACCAACGTCAGCAGCGCCGCCCCCGCAAAGCGCACGGTGATAAGGGGCAACGGCAGCGATACCGTTACCTTTATGGTGTATCTCTGCGGTACGGATCTGGAATCCAAAAGCGGCATGGCCACAAACGACCTGCGCGAGATGGCCCAGGCCACCCTTTCGGATAAAGTGAATATCATCGTTTACACCGGCGGCTGTAAGCAGTGGAAAACCAACGGTATTTCCAACAGCGTAAACCAGATCTATAAGGTGGAAAACGGCTCTCTGCGGCTGCTTGAAAAGAGCATGGGCAGCGCAGCGATGACCAACCCCGCCACACTTACCTCCTTTATCAACTACTGCAAGCAGAATTACCCCGCCAACCGCAACGAGCTGATCCTGTGGGATCACGGCGGCGGAACGATCTCCGGCTTCGGCTACGATGAAAAGAATGCCTCCGCCGGCTCCATGACCCTTGTAAATATCGCAAAGGCCGTAAAGGATACGGGCATGACCTTCGATTTTATCGGCTTTGACGCCTGCCTGATGGCCACCCTTGAAACCGCGCTGGTGCTGGAGCCCTATGCGGATTACCTTGTGGCCAGCGAAGAGACCGAGCCCGGCATCGGCTGGTATTATACCAACTGGCTCACCCGGCTGAGCAATAACACTTCTCTTTCCACCCCGGAGCTGGGCAAGCTGATCGCGGATGATTTCGTAAATACCTGCGCGCAGAAGTGCCCGGGCCAGAAGGCCACCCTTTCGGTGATCGATCTGGGCGAGCTGGCCGCCACGGTGGGCGATAAGCTGACCTCCTTCTCCAACGCCACCGCCGCGCAGATCTCCGGCAGCGGCTATACTTCGGTATCCGAAGCCCGCGCCAACACCAGAGAATTTGCCACCTCCAGCAAGATCGACCAGATCGACCTGGTGCACCTTGCCCTGAACCTGGGTACTAACGAGAGCAAGGCGCTGGCGGATACCCTTCTTTCCGCCGTAAAGTATAATAAAACCTCCTCTTCCATTACGGACGCCTACGGCATCTCCGCCTATTTCCCCTACCGTTCCGCCTCCAAGGTGAACAACGCGGTCAAGCAGCTGGACGCCATCGGCTTTGACAGCGATTACACCAACTGCGTAAAGAAATTTGCCAGCCTTGAAGTTACCGGTCAGGCGGCGGGCGGCGGCAGCGCTTCGCCCTTCGGTTCGCTGTTCGGTTCCATCGGCGGCGGGTCTTCTTCCTCCGGCGGCGTAACCGATATCATCGGCACGCTTCTGGGCGGCGGCAGCACCTCCGGCGGGCTGGATCTGGGTTCCCTGCTGGGCGGCAGCGGTATCTTTGATCGCAGCGTACCGCAGGATGAGCTTGTAAGCCTTGTTGAAAACAATATGATTCACAACAACGACCTTGTTTGGGTAGAAGAGAACGGCACGAAAGTGCTCAAGCTCAGCGAAGAACAGTGGAGCCTTGTAGAGGATCTGCAGCTCAACGTCTTCCTTGACGACGGCAGCGGTTATATCGATCTGGGGCTGGACAATATCTTCAGCTGGACGGATTCCGGCGATCTGATCGGCGAATACGACAACATGTGGGTCGCGCTGAACGACCAGCCCGTAGCCTACTATTTCATGGATGCGGTTTTGGAAAACGGCAGTACCCTTACCACCGGCTATATCCCCGTGCTGCTCAACGGCGACCGCGCAGAGCTGATCGTAACGTTTGACGATAACGGCGGTACCGTGGCCGGCGCCCGCTTCGTATATCAAAACGGCGAAACCGAAACCGTGGCAAAAGCGGACGTGGAACTGCACAACGGCGACGTGATCCAGCCCATCTGCGACCGTTATACCTACGACGGCGCTTATGAAGATACCTATATGCTGGGCGATGAGATCGTATTTGACGGCGAGATCACCGTTTCCGACGTCACCCTGAACCCTGCGGACGGCAACCCCGTGGCTTCCTACGTGCTTACGGACCGCTTCAACGCGGAGCACTGGACTCCCGCGTTCTGATTCCCCTGCGCCAATCCCTTGCCCTGCCCCCTTGTTTCGGGTAGGGCAATTGTTGTTACTATGGAAGCACGGCGGAAGAACCGCAAAATTGCAGTTTATCGCGCAGCGATAAACTGCAATTGAGGTAAGAAGTAAGAGTGAATAGTGAAGAAGAAAGGGGCCTGCGGCCGGCATTTTAATATAATGGGTAAGGGCGAAGCCCTTCCTTCACTATTCACTATTCACTCTTACCTCTTCACTATAATTTGGAGGTCATCCCATGGAACGTTATACCGCGTTTATCAGTTACCGGCACAAGCCCACCGATATGGCGGTGGCTGCCCGGCTGCATCGGTTGCTGGAGCATTATAAAATTCCCCAGGCGCTGCGCAAGGGCGGCAAAAAGACGCTTGGCAAGGTCTTCCGGGACCGGGATGAACTCTCGTTGGACAGTAACCTCACCCAGCGCCTGCGGGACGCGCTCGACGCCTCCGATTACCTGATCGTGATCTGCACGCCGGATACGCCCGATTCCCCCTGGGTTACGGAGGAGATCACCTATTTTTTGAAGAACCATGCCGAGGACCGGGTATTTACCGTGCTGGCGGACGGGGATCCGGAACGCTCCTTCCCCGCCGCGCTGACGCAGGAATTCGATGCGGACGGCAACGTGATCCATGGCAGAACCCACGAACCGCTTGCAGCCAACGCCGCGGCGGATACCGACCGGGAGCGGCTGCGCAAGCTGGATGATGAGTTTTTGCGCCTTGTTGCGCCCATATTGGGCTGCACGTACGATGAGCTGTATCAGCGCGAAAAACGTTACCGCCGCCGTCGCCGCATATCCGCGCTGTGCTCGGTTGCCGCGGTAATCGCCCTGTTTGCTGCAACGCTTGCAATTACAAACGCGCAAATAAAAAAACAGGCGTTGGAAGCGCAGCTCAACAGAGCAAGCAGTCTTGCCAAAATGAGCCTGAACGAGCTGCAGGACGGCGACGCTCTGCAGGCGTTGAAAACGGCGTATTCCGCAGTGCCGGAAGACGGAGATCTGTCTGCGCTGCCGGATCTGCAAAATGCGTTGGCCGAGGCGCTGTATGCCTATCAACCGATGGAATACCGGGCCGATATCCGCGTTGAGCTGTGGGGTCCCGCAGACCAGGCGGTGTTTTCTCCCGACGGCAGTCTGCTTGCGGCGATGGATACAAACCACGTCTTCTACATGATAAACGCGCACACGGGAGCGATTCTCTGGACGGTAAGCGACATACCGGATTCCTATCTGAATGAGTTTCAGCTCGGGTTTTTTGCGGACGGAAGCGCGGCGGTATGTGCCAATCTGGAATTCGCGGCCGTATACGATACCGAAACCGGGGCGTGTCTGCGTACCGTAAGATATGCCGATCTCAATCCGGATTCCGGGGAAGAGCATTTTTACAATACCCTCTCTCCGGATGGGTATACGCTGGCGCTTAAAAACCAGTATAAGGGAGAGGGCTCTTCTGTTGTCCTTCTCGATCTCAGAACCGGCAGCCGTATCGGAAAGCATCTTCTGAAAGAGGACTATCTGGGTTGGGTCGAAATCGCCTTTTCCGACGACGGCAATCATCTGTACGCGTTGTATTACAAAGAGAATGAAGACAAGTCCTGTACGTATTTTCTTCAAATGATAGACGTTGCTTCCTGTACGCTGATCCGTGAGAATTCTTTTGTCAACGACGTAGGCCGGTATTCCTATGAGTGGCTTCTTCCCGTGCGGTTTCCGGATCGCGCCGGCGTATACGTGGTTCTGCGCGATCAGCTTACCGTAAAAAGAACAAACAGATTCGCGTTTATTTTTGACGATGATAAGGATTGGACCCGGATGCTGGAACTGCCTGTGGATCTGATCGGCGACGCCCAGCTTTATGCCGTGCCGCAGAAAGATCGCTATTACGGAGATTGCATCTTTACATATCTCGGCCAGTATCTGCTGCGGTTCCCCCTGTCGGGAACGTCCTTCGAAGTGAATGATCTGCTGTCCGGCAAGGCGGTCGGCGCGTTCAAAGCAGGGGAGAACGCAATCAACCTGATCCTTTCTGACGGAAAAATGCTGCTTTTCCGCAATTCCTTCGATAAAACAAGGTCGGGGCGGGTTTCCGTGCTTACAATGAACGAAATCGAAACCGTTTTCGGGCCGACCGCATACGGAGCGCCCTTTGCGATTGTTTCAAACAACGCAAACGACGGCGGCAGCAAGCGCACGCTGCAGATTTACCGTGTAGAGGGGGATAACCTGGTTCGGGGCCTGCCCGCGCCGCTGATCCCGGAAGAAGCGCTTGACGGCTACGGTGCGGACCTGTATCCTCTTCCCGACGGAAAGAGCTTGCTGCATATGTATTATCGGGTGAAAACACAGTTGGATCAGCAGGGATATGCCTGGGCGAGCATGGAATATTACGGTACGGTATACCGCGACGGCAGGATCGCCGAAACATTTCATATCCCGATGACGGAAGACGGCATTGTTCCGATGGTTACGGGTTTTTCACCGGATGGGCGTATCATTTATTTCAACAGTCAGGTTTATAATATCGAAACCGGGGAACTCACCGTATTCAACGACGGCAGAATGGACCGCTCCTCAAGAGGGCTTTGCTCCTGCGCGCCGGCAGATGAGGGCGCGCGCATGCTCTACGCCGCGTTGAAAGAGAATACGCTTTTCTGGTGGTATAACGGCGATAAAGCGCACGAAATCCCCTTGCCGGACGGATCATACGCCGCATTCCCTTACGAGCAGGGCGTTCCTGAAAACAACAGACTGCTTGCGGTGGGTGGAAACGGCGTCATTGCCGTACCTTTCAGAACTGATGAAACCGATGATCCCGGCATGGACGGTATCCTTCTGTATTCCGTTGAAAGCGGCAAATGGCTGCAATTCCGCAGCGGTTCCGGCGGCGAATCTCCGGTTCCTTTTGCTCTGGCCGAAAAAACCGCGCTGCTTGCCGTTGCGGCGCCGGATGGCTTCGTTCGGATGTATGATATGAAACACACTGACGCTGTGCGGGAATTCCCGATCGATATTCCTTTTTCCATGATCGATTCCATGAAGTTTATCATGGATGACGGCGTTCTGTATCTGCGGCAGAATAACGGCAGAAAATGGCTGCTCAATGCAGAGGACGGCGCGATCCTGTATCAGACCGATTGCGGCGGAAAAGCCGTTCAGTGGGATCCGGAGAAAAACATGCTGTTTTTTACAGGCGCTTCAAATCTTAATGATACCGGCGAAGCGGTCGATACCGAAACCTGGACGCTTTTGTATGAGATACCGGAGTTTTGCGCTTATCTTGAAAACACAGGGGAAGTGTTATTGTACGACCGCGAAAAGATCTCCGCAGCAGAATTGTATGACAGCGGCGCGCTTCTTGCCATGGCAGAGAAAAAGCTTGCGGCGCACGGAATCGACCCGCAGGCGCAGTAAAAATTCTGTGTATAAAAATCACCGGTCCGCCCCATTTATTTGCGGCGGACCGGTATTTATGCGGGTGCGCTGTTATTGCAGCGCGTATAATTTTGTGAACTTATCCTCCAGATAATCGAGGTAATAGTTCACGTTCAGGGGCTCGCCGGTCACGGCGCGGATCCATTCGTCCGGCGTTTTCAGCGAGGCGATATTGAATACGTGTTCTGTGAGCCAATCGCGGATCTTTGTCACCTCTCCGGCGCGCACCGCGGCGAATACGTCAAAATCCTTCTGCATCGTGCCGAGGATCTGCGCGCCGTAGGTGTTGCCGAGGGCGTAAGAGGGGAAGTAGCCGTAAGAGCCGGTCCAGTGCACGTCCTGCAGGCAGCCCATTTCGTCGTTGGGCACGTCCAGCCCCAGGTATTCCTTATATTTCGCGTTCCACAGCGCCGGTATCTCATCCACGGTGATATCGCCGTTCACAAAGGCCTTTTCCAGCTCGTAGCGGATCATGATGTGGATGCAGTAGGTCAACTCGTCCGCCTCCATGCGGATCAGGCCGGGGCGGGACAGGTTCACCGCTTCGTACAGCTCCCGCTTCGTTACGTCCGCAAAGGTATCGCCGGTAACGGCTTTCAGCTCCGGCATGATCAGGGCGATAAAATCTTCGCTTCTGCCGATGATGTTCTCGTAAAAGCGGGAGATGCACTCGTGCATGGCGCTGGTCATGTTGTCGGCGGCGTGGTTTTCATAGTGGGCAATCGGCTCGTTCTGCATAAACAGCGCGTGGCCGCCCTCATGCAGGGTGGAAAAGATGTTTGAGATAAAGTTATCCTCGTAAAAATGGGTGGTGATGCGCACGTCCGTGGGGCCGTAGTGGTCCGTAAAGGGGTGCTCGGTGGTCATCAGCACGGTGGCGGTATCCCGCAGGCCCTCTACCCGCATCAGATAGCGTGAGAATTTCTCCTGCTGCGGTATCGGCACTTTGCGGCGCATGAAATCCTCCCGTATGGGCTTGCCCTCGGCGGTGATGCGCTGCACCAGCGGCAGGATGCGGGCCTTCAGGGCTGCAAAGAAGCCGTCAAGCTGATCGATGCTGCCGCCTTTTTCGTAATCGTCCAGTAGGGTATCGTAAACGGTGGCCTTTTTACGGTCGCGCAGCCCCACCGCCTTGCGGGTGTTTTCGATCAGGGTTGCAAAGGAATCCCGAAACAGCGAGAAATCCTGCGCCTTTTTCGCCTGCAGCCAGTCCCCGTAGGCCTTGTTTGCGGCAAGGTCCATCTCATATGCGAAATCCGGCGTAAAGTTCTTTTCTTTTTCATAGTGTTCATACAGGTGCTCCACGGCGGAACGCTGCAGCGCCGTAAGGCCCTCGCTGTTTTCGTGCAGCGCGGTGAGCAGGGCCACGTATTCGGGGTCGTGGGTCATGCTGAACACCCGCTTGCCGATGAGGGCCATATCCGCGCCGGCCTGTTCTATGCCCTCTTCGGGGGCGCAGCACTCCATATCAAACTGCATTTTGCCCAGGCAGCGGTAATAGGCCTCGATCTCATCCAGCCGCCCGAACAGGGCTTTGATTCTTTCTTCGTTTGTCATAACGGTCCCTTTCTCAGATGATGATATCTTCCAGCCGGCGCTTCGGCACGTAGTGCACGTCGTTCTCGTCCCGGTAGTATTTCATGCTGTCCCCCGGGGCGGCCTCGGTAAGTACGATGGTTTCATCCGGCTTGCCGAAGGCCACGATCAGCAGCGGCACGACCGTTTCCGGCAGGGCAAGCGCTTCGCTCAGCTTTGCGGGGCTGAAATTGCCGATCATAATGCCGCCCAGCCCCTTTTCCGCCGCCGCCAGCAGCATGGTCTGGGCTGCGATGCCCACGTCTACCCGGTAGCGGTTCAGGTCCGCGTCCCAATCCGTGTTCTGGCAGATCACAATAAACCCGGTGGGGCATTTGCCGGGGTGGGGGAGCCGCATCTGCGGCAGCGCCCGCGCCCAGCCGGTGAGGGGCTGAATCGTATCCAGCTGCGCCTGTTCGCAGGCGAGGTAGTAAAGAAACGGCTGCCGGTTCACGCTGGAGGGGGCGAACCTGGCGCAATCCGCAAATTCCGCCAGCTCTTCGCGGGTAAACCGCTTCGTTTCATCGTAGCCGCGGTAGCTGCGGCTCTGCTTTACAAGATCCTTAAACATATGCTTCTCCTTTATTTATGCCGTAAATATCTGACCGCAGCCGCCGCGGCTGCAGCGGTGAGGGCGGGTATTCCCGCCGCGGTGAGGGTGTGGATATTGATCACCTGCCGGTCGGTGAAATTGCGCATCACCGGCCCCAGGCTCAGGCTCTTCAGCCCCAGTTCCTTAAAGCGCACCATGCGGGTATCGTAACCGCGCACGTCGTTTTCACTGAAGGTGAACATACGCACCCCGGCGTTGCAGCCGTCCGTATACACGTGGAACCCTGCCGTTTTGCACTGGCACAGGGAAATGCCGTCCACCTTGCCCACAAAATCGTTCATGTGGTCGTGGCCGAACACCGCCGCCATCACGTCGCCGGTCTGCTTCCATGCGTCAAATATGCCGCTGTTCACTTCGGCGCAGGCCGGGTCCTCGCCCAGATAACCGGTAACGCCCTTTTTCTTTACAAAGCGGCCGCCTTTTCTGCTGCCGAAGCCGTTTACGCAATAGGGCAGCTCATACCATTTTGCCGGGCGGGTGAGATCCCGCTCTTCCAGCACGGGGATGTGCATGAACCATACCGCAGGGGGCAGGCTGCCGTTTTCCTCTTTCAGCGCGGCGGCTTCACTGCGGTACCAGTCGATCTGATCCGGCTGCAGCCATGCGTAACCGGGAACGGCCGGGTCCGGGCTGCCGCAGCCGCTGTCCGCAAACCACAAACTCAGTATTTCTTTTTTTCCTTCGCCGTCCAGCACCCCCACGCGGCAGTTTCCGCAGCCGGTAAGGCCGGGGGTATCGGTAATATACAGGTTATCGTATTCCTCGCGGTAAAACCGCAGCTGCCGGGTGAGGGGAATGGCGCATTCCGGGTCGTGGTTGCCGAATACCAGCGCGTAGGGCACGCCCCGCGCCTTCAGCGGCGCAAGAATGCGGCGGATGATCGCCCGGTCCTTTTCTTCGTCGTCGTCCTTGCCCATGTCGCCCATAAACACAACCAGATCCGGCCGCAGCTTCTGCAGGGCGGTTTCCAGCAGCATCAGCGTATCGGCGGTTTTGCGGCGCTCCCGCGGGTCTGATAGGTCAAAGGGTTCGTGCAGATCGCCCACCGCCATAATTCTGAACGTTCCGCCGCGAAACCGCAGCGGCGCAGGTCCGTTCATAGCAGAACCTCCTTTTGTAAATTGTCCGGTTAAAATCATACCACGTTCCGCCCGGGTTTGCAACAGTATTGTTCGCTGCGCGAACGGGAGAATGCGCCATACGGCGCGGGAGAATGTGCCTTCGGCACGGGAGATGTGCCTTACGGCACGGGAAAGTTACATAGCCTGTGTTATTATCCCGCGAGCGGCAGCGAGCATTCTCCCGCGAACGTCAGTGAGCACTTGCCCGTGAGCGAAGCGAACACTCTCCCGCGAACGAAGTGAGCATTCTCCCTGTCGCGCCTGCGGCGCGACAAACTGCAATTTTACCGTATTTCTTTCCTTTTCCTCCCGATCCGTTCCGCGAGCAGCACCGCCAGCGGTACCGCGATCAGCAACCCCGAAAACACATATTCGTTCACGCCGCTTGCAAGCACCTTTGAAAACGACGTTACGCTGCCGGACAGCGCAAAATACACCGCCGCAATGGGAATGCAGATACCGATATACAGTTTTGCGTTTTCCGATACGTGAAAACCGCCATTCAGAAACATGCCCGCCGTCAGGATATACACTGCCAGCCGGGTGAGGGAACACAGCACCCATATGGCGCAGATCAGCGCGTCCAGCCGTTCGATCACCCCCAGCTTTGAGAGCACGGTAAGGGCGTAGAGCTGAAACATCTGCCGTTCCCCGTATGCGCCCGTTACGCCTGAGATCAGCGTATATACCGCGCTCACCGTTACGCCGAACGTAAGCAGCCAGAAGAAGATCCCCTTTTTTACACCGCCGTTGATCCTTGGCGCCATTACAAGCAGCGCCGCCATTTCGCTGGTCCGGGCAACCGCGGAATATCCGTTTTTAACCAGCTGCAGAATGCCGTTCCGCAGCGGCGGTTCCAGGTTCGCAGCGTCAAATTCTTTTCCCGTTGTTACGCTTACGTAGAGCAGCGACGCCGCCAGCAGCGCCAGTATCGGTACGCTCATGCGGGCTATGGTTTCCGGCCCGCGCAGGGCGATCAGCACCGCGGCGGCAATCAGAAAAAGTATGAATCCCCACAGCTTCGCGCCGGAAAACATTACGGTGCTCATAAACAGATCGAACCGCACAAGGCTCACGCCCGCGCTCCATATCGCCCCTGCGGCATACAGCAGCCCTGTCCCGCGTGAGATTGCCGGATGCAGCCGGTCCGTCAGGGTGAAAATCGTGCGGTCTTCCTTTTTACCCGTTACCAGCGCCGCAGGCAAAAACGCAAGCAGCCCCGTCAGCAGAAAGGGCAGAAAGATCACGCTCCGGTCCCCGGGCGGGAAAGCGTTTTTATCGGTAATAATAAAAGTAAACAGCGCTATGATCCTGCAAACGAACACGGTGCAGAAAAACTGAAACGCCGAGATCCTTCCCCGCGCCGTCATCTGCGGATCAGCTCCTTTACGCTCTGCCGGCGGCGGGCAAGCTTCGTCCAGCTGCCGCGCCAGACGGCGTCGGATTGCTCTTTTCCGATCCAGGGAGAAAAGGGGGCCGAAAACGGCACGCCGAAGGCCCCCGCGCCGCACAAATCCGCCAGAATCAGCCCTGCCGCCGCAAAAATACCGAAAAAGCCGGTAAGCCCGCCTAAAATGATCATGCAGAAACGGATCAGCGCCACGCTCTCGTGCAGCTTTGAAACCACGGCGGAAGAGATGGCGGTTAGCGCCACCACCATCAGCATCGGGGCGGCGATCAGCCCCGCCGTAACCGCCGCGTCGCCTACCACAAGCGCGCCCACAATGCTCACCGCGCTGCCCACGGCCACAGGCATACGCAGGCTTGCCTCCCGCACGATCTCATAAATCAGGTGGATGGCCAGCGCTTCAAACATCAGTGAAAAGGGCGTTTTCGTTTCGGCCGCCGCGATATCCAGCATGATATTCGGCGGCAGAACCTCGGGATGAAAATTGCAGGTGGCCACAAACATGCCCGGCAGCGCCGCGCTCACCAAAAAACAGATCAGCCGCAGCGCCCGAATAAACAGCGCATACACCGGGCTGCTCATATAATCGTCCAGCGAATGGAAATAATCGATAAACAGATAGGGTACGATCAGCGCAAAAGGGGAGCCGTCCGTAATAATGCCCACCCGGCCTTCGCTGAGCTTCGCCGCCAGCATATCCGGGCGCTCGGTAAAGCCGGTATCCGAAAACAGGGCGGGGGCGCCGCCGGAAAGAAAAGGCTTCAGGCAGCCGCTGCCGGGCAGGGTATCCAGCCCCGTTTTCTGCAGGCGACGTCTGATCTTGTTCAGCATGGCGGCGTCGACCCGATCCGTAAGATAGCAGATCAATACATCCGTATTGCTGGTTCTGCCGATCGCGGTGTGTTCTATGGCAAGCGCGGGTGTTTTCAGCCTGCGCCGCAGCAGGGCGGCGTTGTCTTTATAATTGTCGCAAAAGCTTTCGCCGCTGCCGCGCTCGTTCATTTCCGCCTGCGGTTCGGATACGTTTTTCTTCGGAAATCCCTGCATGCTGAACGAAAAGGCGGTTTTTCCGCCGTCGAGAAACAGCGCCAGATTCCCGCCGGTCACCGCCGCTGCGGCGGCGTCAAGCGAACCGATCTCGCTGATGCTCAGCCCTTTATACGCCGTGTGGCGGATCGCCTGTTCTCTGCTTTGAAACAGCGAAAAATTTCTTTCGTCCGTCAAAGGCTTTATCACGCTCTCCGTGATCTTCATCTCGTCGCACATGCCGTCCAGATATACCGCCGCGGCGGGCTTGCCGCCGATCTCCAGAAGCCGGCAGGCAAAATCGAAGCTGTCTGCAAACCGCTTCCGCAGGGCGTCGGCGTTGTCTTCGGCTTTTTTATAAAGGTCCGGTTCGTTTGTCATTTATATGCCTCCTGCAGCCGGAAGGAACTTCCTTCCGTGGTTGGTCTTTCTTTAATGGTATTGACAGGTTTTTTCCGGTTATACTTTTAACAGAAAAAAACGATCCGAAGGGGATGTCCATATGCTCATATCTTTTTTTCGCACGCTGATTTTGCTGGTGTTTGTGATCCTGTCGCTGCGGGTGATGGGCAAACGCCAGATCGGCGAGCTGCAGCCCGGGGAACTGGTGATCACCATTCTGCTCTCGCAGATCGCGGCCGCCCCGATGCAGGACGGCAACATCCCGCTGCTGCAGACGCTGATCTGTATTTTTACCCTTGCGGGGGCGGAGCTTCTGCTCAGCGTGCTCGCAATGAAAAGCCTTCGGGTGCGCACGCTGATGGACGGCAGCAGCGTCACCGTGGTGCGGGACGGCATTGTGGACCAGCAGGCGCTGAAAAGCCTGCGCTTTACCATAGACGATCTTCTTGAAGGATTGCGGCAGAAGGACGTGTTCGATCTCTCTGCGGTGCAAAGCGCCGTGGTGGAAACCAACGGCACGCTCAGCGTGCTGCTGAAGGCGGCGGAGCAGCCGGCGAAAACGGGGCTGTTTCAAAAAAACTGCGCCGAGCCCGGCGTGCCGCAGGTGCTGGTGGCGGACGGCAAGGTAAACCCGGAAGCGCTTCGGGTGGCTCATACGGACGAAGCTGCGCTGCGGCGGAGGCTGGAGAAAGAACGGGTCGCCCTGAACGACGTATTTCTGTTCACAATGGATTCCGCCGGTAAAACGGTGCTGGTGCGGAAGGAGCGTGCAAAATGATCCGCCGTACCGTATTGGGCGCGGTGTGTATCGCCCTTGTGCTGCTGCTCGGCGTATGGGGAGAGATCTATCTCCATTCGGTGGAAAGGGATCTTCTCGCCGCGCTGCAGCCGCCGGAAGCCGCCGCCGACGGCGCTGTTCTTTCCGCCGCCGAAAACGCCGTTTCGGTATGGCGCAGGCATGAAAAACGGGTAAGCGCCATTGTAAACCATGCGGACGCCGAAGCCCTTGAAGCACGGTTTGCCGTTTTGCTGCGGAACGTTGAAAACGACGACGCCGCGGCGGCGTACCGCTCGATGCAGGCCTGCGCTTCACTTGTGCGGATCCTGCTTGCGGGGGAGCGGCTGGCATGGGAAAATATCCTGTAAAAACCTGTGAAAGCGGGTTTAAAAATGAATAAAAAGTATTTACTTTTTAAAATATTTAAACTATAATATACTCTGTATATATATCCCTTTTTTCACCGGAGGACAGTTTTTTGTCTACTTTAAGAAACGATATCGCGCGGGATCTTGCCCTCCCGCGCACACAGAACGAATATACAGAGCTTGTGCGGGCGCTGCTGCACCAGCGCTGTCCGCTGGCCCCGCCGAAGGCCTTCGTGCATACCTACGGCTGCCAGGGCAACGTGGCGGATTCCGAGCGCATCAAGGGTATGCTTGCCGAAATGGGCTACGAGTTTACGGACGCGCGCGAAGACGCCGATTTTGTGCTGTTCAACACCTGCGCGGTGCGCGAGCACGCCGAGGACCGGGTTTTCGGCAACGTAGGCGCGCTCAAGCCCCTCAAAAGCGATAAAAAAGATATGATCGTCGCCCTGTGCGGCTGCATGATGCAGCAACCCCACGTGGCGGACCGGATAAGGCAGAGCTATCCCTTTGTAAATCTGGTGTTCGGCACCTTCGCCATCCACCGTTTCCCTGAGCTGATGTACCGCGTGCTGCGGGGCGGCAAACGGGTGTTCGAGATCGGCGAAACGCAGGAACCGGTGCCGGAGGGGCTGCCCGTGCGCAGAGATTCCATGTTCAAGGCATGGCTGCCCATTATGTACGGCTGCAACAATTTCTGTTCTTACTGCGTGGTGCCCTATGTGCGGGGCAGGGAACGCAGCCGCACCCCCGAAGCCGTGCTGGCGGAAGCAAAAGAGATCATTGCCGGCGGCGCGAAAGAGATCACCCTGCTGGGGCAAAATGTGAATTCCTACGGCAAAAACGCTTCCGACGGGGTGAATTTCCCCAAGCTGCTGAAAATGATCAACGATCTGCCCGGGGATTTCCATATCCGTTTTATGACCTCCCACCCGAAGGACTGCACGAAAGAACTGCTTGATACCATGGCCGCCTGCGAAAAGGCGGACCGGCATCTGCATCTGCCCTTTCAATCCGGCAATAACCGGGTGCTGAAAGCGATGAACCGGGGCTATACCAGAGAATCGTACCTTGAGCTGATCCGCTACGCCCGAAAGGTGATGCCGGATATCAGCATCACCAGCGATATCATCGTGGGCTTTCCCGGGGAGACCTACGATGAATTCCGCGATACCGTATCGCTGATCGAAGAGGTTAAATTCACTTCGCTGTTCACATTTATCTATTCCCCCCGCGTCGGCACCCGCGCCGCGGCGATGGAAGATCCCGTTCCGTACGCCGAAAAATCCCGCTGGTTTACCGAACTGCTCAAAGCGCAGGAGAAGATCGCGGCCGCCCGAAGCGCCGATATGGTTGGGAAAACATACGAAGTTCTGGTTGAAAACGAAACCAAAGAGGCAAACGGCATGCTCACCGGCCGGACCGGGGGCAATATCAATATCGATTTCGCCGGGGATCCCGCTCTGATCGGCTCCTACCGGCGCGTCAGAGTAACCGAAGCGAAAAACTGGCTTTTATTCGGAGAACTGGTATAAAATTATAATTTTTAAGTAATAAGGAGAATACTAAACTATGGATGTGATCCAGGCGGCAAGAATGCTGGGAAAAGAAATTCAGGCGGATCCCCGTTATCTCGCCTTTGCCGAGGCAAAAAAAGTAAACGATGAGGATATCGCCCTGCAGGGGCTGATGGGCAAACTCAGCATTCTGCAGATGTCTTATCAGAATGAAAGCGGAAAAGACGAACCCGATCAGCAAAAGCTGAAACAGTGGGATGAAGAATTCCGCAAAACCTACGCTGACGTAATGCTCAACGAAAACATGCGCGCTTATCAGGAAAAGAAGCAGGCGGTGGACGATATGATGAACTATGTGGTGAACCTGCTCAGCGTGATCGTAAACGGCGGCGATCCCGATACCGCCGAGCCCGTGCCGGAAACCGGCGAGGGCTGCACCGGCAGCTGCTCCACCTGCGGCGGCTGCGGCTGATTTTTCAATTCGCGAAGAGAGGTTACATAAATGGCGGAGCTTACCCCCATGATGCAGCAATATTTCAGGATCAAGGCGGCTTATAAAGACGCCCTTCTGTTCTATCGCCTCGGCGACTTTTACGAGCTGTTTTTTGAAGATGCAAAGGTCGCCTCCCGTGAGCTGGAGCTGGTCCTCACCGGCCGCGACTGCGGTCAGGAAGAGCGCGCCCCCATGTGCGGCGTTCCGTTCCACTCCGCCGATACCTATATCGCCCGGCTGGTGGCCAAGGGTTATAAGGTAGCCATCTGCGAGCAAACCGAAGATCCTGCCCTTGCAAAGGGGCTTGTAAAGCGTGAAGTGATCCGCGTCGTCACCCCCGGCACCGTAACCGAAAGCCTGATGCTGGATGAAGATAAAAACAATTATCTGGCCGTGATCTACTGTGCCGAAAACGGCGTCGGCCTCAGCTTCTGCGACGTTTCCACCGGCAGCGTTTCCGTGCTGGAATTCCGCGGGAAAGACGCGCCCGAAAAGGCTGTGGACGCCCTTGCCAGGTTTTCTCCCACCGAAGTGCTTACAAACCGCCTTTCGGTGAACAACGCTTCCATAAAAAACTATATCAACCACGCCGAAAAGCTGATGGCGGGCGTAAAGGCGGATCACGCCTTCGATTACGCCGAAAACGCCGCGGTGGTGCAAAAGCAGTTCCGCAAAAGCGTATCTGAACTCGGCATGGGCGAAATGCCGCTGGCGGTATCCGCCCTCGGCGCCGGGCTTACCTATCTCTACGAAGCCGAAAAAAACGGCCTCGAAAACATCACCGAGGTGCAGATCCCGAACGAGGAGCGCACCATGCGCCTTTCCGCCGTTACAAGGGCGAATCTGGAACTTACCGAAACTCTTCGCCGCCGCGAAAAACGGGGCTCTCTGCTGTGGGTGCTCGATAAAACAAAAACCGCCATGGGAAAGCGTATGCTGCGCCGGTGGGTGTGCGAGCCTCTTACGGACGTCTCCGCCATCACAAGCCGCCAGAACGCGGTGGAGGAACTGTATGCGGATCCCGTTCTGCGGGGCGAGCTTGCAGATCGCCTGAGCGTGATCAACGATCTGGAACGCATCACCACCCGTATCCTTTACGGCAGCGTCAATCCCAAAGAACTGCGCAGCCTCGGCGTCGCGCTCAAAGCGGTGCCCGCGCTGAAAGAGCTGCTCTCCGGCGCAAAATGCAATATGCTCAAACGCATCCTTGCAGGTCTGGATGAAGAAACGGAGCTTGTGGACCTGCTGGACCGCGCCATAGCGGACGATCCGCCCTTTTCCGTGCGCGAGGGCGGTATGATCAAAGACGGCTATAACGAAGAATTGGATTCCCTGCGTGAGATCGTGAACGGCGGCGCCGCCTTCATCGAAAAGCTGGCGCAGGAGGAGCAGGAACGCACCGGCATCAAAAAACTGAAAATCGGATACAACAAGGTGTTCGGTTATTATATCGAGGTGCTCAACACCTCACGGGATCTGGTTCCCGATAACTATATCCGCAAGCAGACCCTTACCAACTGCGAGCGTTATATCACCCCGCAGCTCAAAGAGCTGGAAGCGAAAATACTGGGCGCGCAGGACCGCATCGTAAAGCTGGAGTATTCGCTGTTCTGCGAGGTGCGCGCAGCCGCGGCAGCCCGGCAGGATACCATCCGCCGCACCGGCAATTGCGCCGCCGCGCTGGACGTGCTCTGCTCCCTTGCAAAGGTGGCGGAGGAAAACGGCTATGTGCGCCCCGTGGTGGATCATTCCGATCAGATCCTGATCAAAGACGGCCGCCATCCCGTGGTGGAGCAGTTTCTTGACGGGCTTCCCTTTGTACCCAACGATACCCGCATGGACGGCGGCGCCCGCCGTACCGTGATCATCACCGGCCCCAATATGGCGGGTAAGTCTACCTATATGCGGCAAACCGCACTGATCGTGCTTCTGGCGCAGATCGGCTCTTTTGTGCCCGCCGCCTCTGCCACCGTGGGGGTTTGCGACAGCATCTTTACCCGCATCGGCGCGGCGGACGACCTCTCCGCCGGGCAATCCACCTTTATGACGGAGATGAGCGAGGTTTCCGCCATTCTTGCCAACGCCACCGCCCGCAGCCTGATCATTCTGGATGAGATCGGGCGCGGCACCTCCACGTTTGACGGCATGAGCATCGCCCGCGCCGTGCTGGAATATGTAAACGATAAAAAACGCATCGGCGCAAGAACCCTGTTCGCCACCCATTACCATGAGCTCACCGAGATGGATCGGGAACTGGAAGGGGTTGTAAACTGCAACACCAGCGTAAAAAAGCGCGGGGATGAGATCAGCTTTCTGCGGCGTATCGTACCCGGCCCGGCGGACGGCAGCTACGGTATCGAGGTGGCAAAACTGGCGGGCGTGCCCCCGGCGGTGGTCAAACGCGCCAGGGTGATCCTGAACGAACTGGAATCCGGCCAGCTGCCCTCGCCGAAAAATCCGCTTCCCGCCCGGGCGGCGGCAGAGGAAGAACCCGAAACGCCCGGTCTGTTTGCCAATCAGAATTCCGCCGTGGTGGAAGAACTCCGTTCGCTGGATCTGAACACCTTTACGCCCCTTGAG
Organism: uncultured Clostridia bacterium; assembly: GCA_946627725.1. Taxonomy (GTDB): domain Bacteria; phylum Bacillota; class Clostridia; order Oscillospirales; family Acutalibacteraceae; genus RUG806. The sequence continues at coordinate 11,244 of CAMOVW010000011.1, read as the reverse complement.
GCTTTAACAAAACTATACGAACTCAAAAACAAGATAGTGTGAATCTTATGCCTAAAATCAACGTATTGCCCAAAAGCGTCGCCGAGCTTATCGCCGCAGGCGAGGTGGTGGAGCGCCCCGCCTCGGTGGTGAAGGAGCTCACCGAAAACGCCATAGACGCCGGCGCCACGGTCGTAACCGTGGAGATCAAAAAGGGCGGCGCGCAGTATATCCGGGTCACGGATAACGGCTGCGGCATCGGGAAGGCGGAGGTGCCTACCGCGTTTCTTCCCCACGCCACCAGCAAGATCCGCGGCGCCGAAGACCTGAACAGCATTTTTACGCTGGGCTTCCGCGGGGAGGCCCTGCCCAGTATTGCCGCGGTTTCAAAAGTGTATCTGCTCACCAAAACCGCCGATGAAGCCGCCGGCGCCGCCTTTACCATAGAGGGCGGCGAAGCCGGAACCGTGGAAGACGCGGGCTGCCCTGACGGTACTACCGTTGTGGTGCGCGATCTGTTTTATAACACGCCTGCCCGCATGAAATTTCTGAAGAAGGACGTCACCGAGGGCAATTACGTTGCCGATACCCTTACAAAAACCGCCCTTTCCCATCCCGAGATCCGTTTTACCTTCATCCGGGATGAAAAGCGCGTGTTCTCCACCCCCGGCGTGGGAGACCTGTTCGCCGCCATCCATGCGGTGTTCGGCAAAGAAGTTACCGAAATGCTGCTGCCCTGCGAATATTCTTATGAGAATATCCGTGTGGCGGGCTATATCTCAAAACCGCTGGGCAACCGGCCCAACCGCAGCATGCAGTATTTCTTTGTCAACGGCCGCTACGTGCGCATTCCCGCCGCCGCGCCCGCGCTTGACCGGGCGTATAAAAACAGCATCATGGTGGGCAAGTTCCCCATGTGTTTTCTTGCCGTTACGCTTCCGGCAACTTTTACGGACGTAAACGTACACCCCGCAAAAACCGAGATCCGTTTTTCCGAAGAGGGCAAGCTGTTCGAGGCGCTGTTTTACGCCGCCCGTTCCGCCATCGCAAAGGGGGATACCGCCCGTCCCGCGGTAACGCTCACCGGCAGAAAGAGCATTCTGGAAGAACCTCCCAAAACGCAGCAGCTCTCCTTTGAGCCTGTCCCTGCGCCGTCGGAACGGGCGCATGCGGTCGATATCCCGAAAGCGCCGCCCGTTGCCCCCGTTGAAGCCGAGCGGCCCAACAGCGTACCCGCGCCCGTAAAAAGCGTTTCCGCCCACGTTTATCCGCAGGCGGAGCCGACCCGGCGCAGCCGTATGCTCGATATCACATATTCCCCGCCGGAGGATACGCTTCCCCCCGGGGTTGTACCGCTGCGCGACGACGCCGCCGCCCGGCGGATCGAAGAAGAGGGGCTTTCCTGCACAGCGCAGGAATCCGATCCTCTTCCGCCGGTTGAAGAAAAAGAAGTTGCTTCCGTCGCCCCCGCGCACGCGCAGCAATCGCCCGCCCGTGATTTTGCGGAAGAATTCGCCTCCCTTTCCGGCGCTGCGAAAGAAACGGAAGCCCCTGCCCGCGCCGTTGTTCTGGGCGAGGCGTTCAAAACCTATATCATAGCCGAATACGGCGATAAGCTGCTTCTGATCGATAAGCACGCCGCCCATGAACGCATGATCTTCAATACCCTCTCGCAGGGGCCCGCCGCCGCGCAGATGCTGCTGATCCCTTCCGTGGTCACGCTTTCGGGGCCGGAATATACCGCCGTGTGCGAGAATCTGCAGGTGTTTGCGGACGCCGGCTACGAGATCGAGGATTTCGGCGGCTCCAGCGTGATCGTTCAGGCCTGCCCCGTGATGCTCACAAAAGAGGATATCCCGTCCCTGATCCGTGAAATGGCCGGCAAGCTCCGGCAGGGAGATCTTCACCCCGTGCCCGAAAAGCTGGATTGGATCCGAAATTCCACCGCCTGCCGTGCCGCGATCAAGGCCGGCGACGAAATGAAACCCGCCGAAATGCAGAGCTTTGTGGACCGGCTTCTGGCAGATGAAAGCGTTAAGTATTGCCCCCACGGCCGCCCCGTAATGTATGAGCTCACAAAAAACGAGCTGGAACGGCAGTTCGGCAGGCAGCAATAAAGTAATTGAAAGGAACCGCGGTATTTTACCGCTTCTGATATGAAAAAAATACCCGTTGCGGCCATCGTCGGGCCAACCGCGTCCGGCAAAACCGCGCTGGCGGTGTCGCTGGCGGAGCGTTTCAACGCGGAGATCGTTTCTGCGGATTCCATGCAGATTTATAAGGGCATGGATATCGCCACCGCAAAGCCTTCCGAAGAAGAAAAACGCGGCGTGCCGCACCATCTGATGGATTTTCTCGATCCCGGCCAAAGCTACAACGTCGCCGCGTTCTGCGAAGACGCCAAAAAAAGTATCGAAGATATCGTTTCCCGCGGCAAACGGGTGATCGTTTGCGGCGGTACAGGCCTGTATGTGGATTCGCTTCTCTCCGGGCTGGATTTTTCCGCCGCGCCGGAGGATCCCGCCGTGCGTGAAACGCTTCTTCGCCGCAAAGAGGCCGAGGGGATTGATGTGCTTTACCGGGAACTTTGCGATATCGACCCCGAAACCGCCGCCGCCGTCGATCCCCGCAACGAAAAACGTGTGCTGCGCGCGCTGGAACTCTACTATGCCGCCGGCGAAAAACCTTCGCAGGTGCGCGCCAGGGCCAAAAGCGCCGAAAGCCCTTATCAAAGCCTGTATATCGGCCTGTTTTTCTCCGACCGGCAGGCGCTTTACGACCGCATCAACCTGCGTGTGGACCGGATGCTGCAAAACGGCCTTGTGGAAGAGGCGCGGCAGTATTATTCGCTGCCTGTTTCCGTAACGGCGTCGCAGGCCATCGGTTATAAAGAATTAAAGCCGTTTCTGGACGGCGATCTGCCTTTGGACGCCGCCGCGGAGAATCTGAAACGCGCCACCCGGCGTTACGCCAAGCGGCAGTTGACCTGGTTCGGACGCAACCCGTCCGTGCGCCGGCTTCTCAGGGATACGCTTTCGGACGCGGCGCTTGCGGAGGCTGCCGGGCAGATCATTGCACAGTCAAATCTATTTTTGGAGGATGTACGCGGATGAGTTCTGCAACCCGAACCCCGCCCGCGCAGGGCGGAAACGTCAAAAAACAAAAACGCAGTTTAACGCATATCGATTTCGATCCGCGTTCGCCTTTGGTGCGCCGCATCCTGCTTGCGGTGCTCGCCGTGCTTGTTGCTGTGGTGCTGATCTATCAGATCGGTCACGTCGGCAGGGGCCGCAGGGGAAAACTGCCCACGCAAACCGCGCTGAACCGCACCATTACCAGAAGCATCGACGCCGACGGTTACGTGGTGCGTGAAGAAAGCCCGCTTTCCGCAGACGTGGCGGGCACGCTGGTGCCCCGCGTAGAAAACGGCAGCAAGGTACGTGCGGGCGACCCCGTGGCAAGGATCTTCTCCGGCGAAACGGACGCCCAGCTGCTGCTGGAGCTGGACGGCGTGGAATCTCAGATCGCGTATTACGAAACGATCAACGAGCTTGATTCCTCCAATATTTACGAAAACAAATCCGCTTACAATCAGAATATTTCCAATTCCCTGTTCGCGCTGCTGGATTGCATCAGCGGCAATAGGCTTTCTTCTCTGCCGGAGTTTGTGCAGGATCTGAGCGTTAACGTCGCCAAGCGTCAGATCGCGGTAGGGCAGACGGTGAACGTGAGCGAGCGGCTCTCGGCGCTGTATGCCCGCAGAGATACGCTGGATGCGTCCCTTTCCTCCGCCGGGTCGCTCACGGCGGATCGCGCGGGTTATTATGTGGATCACGTGGACGGATATGAAAACGACGCGGATTATGCCGCCGTGCTCAGCGCGGATCCCCAAACCGTAGCGTCTCTGCTGGAAGCGGAACCGCATGCGGCGAACGGCGTCGGCAGCAAGCTGATCACGCAGTTCAACTGGTATATGCTGTGCGCCGTCGATTCCGCCGAGGCCGCGCAGCTGAGCGTCGGCCGCAAGCTGAATATCACCTTCTCAGGCTATTCCGGCGGTCCCATCAGAATGGAGCTGGTTTCCGTAAACGAGGGCGCCGACGAAAAAACGGCGCTGGTATTCCGCTGCAATCTGATGAACTCCGAAATCGCCTCCCTGCGCTGCGAAAAGGTAAAGATCTGCCTCGAAGAGTATTCCGGCTACGCGTTTGACCGCAGCGCGCTTCGCACGGTGGATAACGAAATCGGCGTGTATGTGCAGCTCGGCAATCTGGTGCGCTTCCGCAAGGTGGAGATCGCCTATTCCGACGATTCCATCGTTCTGGCCGCGCCGAAAACAGACAGCGGCTATCTGCGGCTGTATGATGAGATCATTACGAAAGGAACAGACCTTTATGACGGAAAAATCATCCTTTGACGAACGTTTTGCCTCCATTGAGGAAAACTATAAAGAGATCGCCGAAAACATTGCCGCCGCCGCGCTGAGATCCGGCAGGACCCCCGGCGACGTGCGCTTTATGGCCGTTACCAAAACGGTAGAGCCTGTGTATATCAATCACGCCGTTTCCCTGGGGGTGGATCTGATCGGCGAAAACAAGGTGCAGGAGCTGCTCTCCAAGCTCGATTATCTGGAGAACAAAACGCTTGAAAAGCATATCATCGGGCATCTGCAATCCAATAAGGTGCGCAAGATCATCACTTGCGTGCAGATGATCCAATCGGTAGACAGCCTCTCTCTGGCGCAGGAGATCTCGCGGCAGGCCGCGCTGAACAATACGCAGATGGACGTGCTTCTTGAAATCAATATCGGCGAAGAGGAATCCAAAACCGGTTTCCTTTACGAAGCCGCCGCCGAGGCTGCCGCCGCGATCGGCGAAACGCCCGGTATCGCCCTGCGCGGGCTGATGGCCGTGCCGCCGCTGGATGCGGATGAACAGGCGCTGCGGGGATATTTCCGTAAAATGAGAAATCTGTTCGATACCCTGAAACCCGGCAGACCGGCCTTTGATACCCTGTCGCTGGGTATGAGCGGCGATTATATTACCGCAATTGAAGAAGGAGCCACATTAGTTCGAATCGGAAGTGCACTTTTTGGTATGAGAAGATATTGACTTTTGCATATGTTTTCTTATATAATATATTTTATAATAATAGCGAGCGCATGAATCAAGAAGAAAGGAATTGTTGCAATGAGTTTTGCAGATAAGTTCAAAAAAGCCCTCGGGCTGGACGGCGATTATTTCGACGTAGACGAAGATATCGAAGAGGAAGAGGAAGAGCAGGCTTTTGAGCCGGAGCGTCCTTCCCGCAGAGAGCGCGCGGCAGCAGAGCGCACCGAGCGGAAGTCGCCGGCCGTTACGCCCTCCCGCACGCCCACCAAGGTTGTGGATATCCACACCACGGCGAAGCTGCAGGTGGTACTCAAAAAGCCCGAGCATTTCGATGAGGCGGCCGCAATTGCGGACGAACTTCTGGAACGCCGTACCGTGGTGCTCAATCTCGAAGCCACCGAGAAGGCGGAAGCCGGAAAGCTGCTGTGCTTTTTGAGCGGCGTGGCCTATTCCAACGGCGGAAAACTGAAGAAGATCGCAAACAACACTTATATCATCACCCCGTATAACGTGGACGTGATGGGCGATCTTCTGGATGAACTTGAAAACAACGGTATGTTTTTTGTCTGAGCCGTATAACACAGATAGTCGAATCCGGTCATTGAAAGGATGGAGTAAAAAATGCTTACACCTGCGCAAATCAAAAGTATAAGCTTTAACCGCCTCGAAGGGGACACTTACAACGCAAACGAAGTGGACGAGGCATTTGAGAAAATAGCAAATGACTACAGCGATATTTTTGCCGAAAACGGAAGTATGGTGCGCAAGCTCGGTGTTCTGGCGGCGAAGATCGAAGAATACCGCAAAGATGAAAACGTGCTGAGGGACGTGCTTTACAATGCGCAGAAAAGCGCAGATATGATCATCGCCTCGGCAAAAGAGCAGGCGGATACCATCGTGGGGAATGCCGAAGCTGAAGTAGATTCCATCCGTGCAGAGGCCGACGGCATCATAGACGACGCTGTTCTGAAAGCCGAAAAAATCAATGCCGCCGCCGAGGCGGAGTATGCCAGCATCATTTCATCGGCAAAGGTCCTTTCAGACGGATATATGAACGCCGCCCGCGAGAGCAGCGAGGCCGTATCAAAAGAAACCGAAAAAACCGTAAACGAACTGATCGGGGATTGCGACCAGAAAGCGGCCGCCATACTTGAAAGCGCGCAGCGCAGAGCAAATCAGCTGCTGGAAGACGCCAATACCGCGGCGGATTCCATCATCGTGAACGCCGAAGGGGAGGCGGAAGACCGTCTGAAAACCGTTGACGGCAGAATCGACGAACTCATGAAGGCCGCGCAGGAGCAGGCGGACGCCATTACGAACGAGGCGTCGGAAAAGGCCGCGTCCCTCACCGCGCAGGCCCAAACGGATTACGACGAAAAAACGGCTGCGCTGGAAGAAGCGCTGCAGCGCCGGAAAACCGAAGTGGAAGAGGGGCTGAAAAAAGCCGCCGCCGAACAGGAAGAGGCCGCCGTGCAATCAAGAGCGCAGGCGCAGGCGGAACTGTTTGATGCTTACGAACAATCCGAAAAACTGCGCGCCGACGCGAAAGCCGAAGCCGAGCAAACGGTATCCGCAGCGCAGCGGCAGGCCGAGGAAATGCTTTCCCTTGCAAAGGAAGAAGCCGAAAAAACGGTTTCTGCCGCAAAAGAGCAGGCGGAAGCAATGCTGCAGGCTTCCAAAGAAAAATCCCTTGAAATGCTCTCTGTTGCCGAAACGGAATCCGAGCGGCTTGTGCGCGAGTCCCGCGAAAACGCCAAAGATGCCCGCTTCAAAAGCGAAACCCTTCTTGCGGACGCCGAGCACCGCGCCGGCGAAATGTTGGAATTGGCCAAAAACGCCTCCGCGTCCATTATGCAGCAGGCGCAGGAGAATTCCGAAAACCTGCTTACCACATCCAAAGCCGAGGTTGAGGGTGTGATTGAAACCACAAATAAAAAATCCTTCATGAAGTATGAAGAGGCCAAACTCCGCAGCGAGGCGTTCGTGGACGAGGTAAAAGAAAAAACCCAGGCGGAATACGACGAAACCATCGCCCGCGCCAAAGCCGTTTACGATGAGGCCGCCCGTATCGCCGCCGGTTTGCAGCAAGCAGTGGAAAACGAGATTACCGGTATGCTCACCACGGCGCAGCAGAAAGCCTCCCGCATCACGCTGGAAGCCGCCCAACAGGCGGAAGCCACCCGCGCCGGCGCCGAAGAGAAGGTGAACGCCGCGCTTGCCGAGGCGGACGCCGCCATAGAGAAAAAACTGCTTGAAACAAAGCGTAAATGCGCTTCCATGCTGAAAGACGCAAAAGACGAAGCAAACAACCGCGTAGATCGCGCCGAGGCTGCGGCCAACGAGTATTTCCGGCAGTCGCAAACCAATTCCGCGGCGCTGCTCATCGCCGTGAATTCGGAATGCGAAAAGGTGCTCTCTCTTGTAAAGCGCCAGCTGCCCGCCGACGGCGGCGTGAATTACGCCGTATCCATGCCCACAGAGGTGGATCCGCTCCCGATGGGGGTGGACGCCGCCAAGCTGCTGAAAGTAAACGGTATCGATATCGATATGAACGTGGAACGGCCGCAGTTCAATGCGGATCCCGCTTCCGTAGAAAAAACCTCTATTGATAAAATCCCTCCCATTAAAGTGGATAAGGTTCCTGTGCCCGAAACAGCGCAGGAGGATCCCGCCGCGGTCGTGCGCGAACTCGGCGTACAGTCCATTGCCGTAAACGTGCCCGAAATGCCCGAGGTCGAGGCGCCGAAAATGGAGTTCAACGCCATCCGCGCCGCGCAGAGCGAGTTTGTGCCGCTGGCAAGCGAATTCAGACTTTCCACCGACAGTGTAAAAGCCGCCGTTGAGGCTGCAAACAGCGATACCAACAAGGCCGTGGAAGCCGCAAAGCAGCGTATCTTTAAAATCGCCGGCCGCGCTATGGTGAATACGCCTGCCGAGGCGGGCGAAGCGCCCCGGAAGGACGACGCCGCCGTGCTGTCCAACACCGATGCCTCCGCTGCCCTCAGCACCGCCGAGCAGATCGCCGGTATTGCGAATACGGCGGTATCCGAGGTGCAGGCGGTTGCCGCGCCGGTTCCCGGCCCGCTGCCTGAAAAAACCGAAAAAACCCCCGAAGAAGCGCCCTCTCCGGTGCAGGAAACGCCGGCTGAGGAACCGCAGGCGCCTGCTGCCGATGCCGAGCCGGATGATTTCGATGATTTTGACGATTTCACCGATCTGAATGCGGAAGATCTTACCGGGCAATTCTCCGATCTCTCCGCGGAAGACGGATTTGAGGATTTTGACGCGATCGATACGCCCGCCGAACCGGCTGCGGAAGAACCCGACGCATCGCTTCCCGCTGCGGAAGAACCCGCAGAGGAAACGCCGGTTGCGGAAGAACCGGTTGCGGAAGAACCGGAGGCTGAAGAACCGGAGGCGGAACCCGAAGCGGACGCCGCCGATGCGCCTGCCGCGCAGGAGCCCGCCGCGCCCGCAGATGCGGCGGAAGAACCCGCCGCGCCCGCAGAGCCTGCCGATTCCGACGCCGCGCAGGAAAGCGCAGAGAAAACGCCCGCTTTCGATCAGAACAGCTTCGCGGAGTTCACCGACTTTGACGATTTCGACGATTTCGACGCGCTCGATAAAGAGATCTCTCTTGCCATCAGCAGCAAGATCTCTGCCATAAGAAACGGCGAAGCCCCCGCATCGGCAGAGGATAAACCGGCGGAGGCCGCCGAACCCGCGGCGGAAAAGAACGATGCGGCTGAAGAGAATAACGCGCAGGCCGCCGAACCCGCTGCAGCCGCCCCTGAAACGGCGGCGCCGATGCAGCCCACCGCCGTAGTGGTGGAAGAAGCCGCGGATGCGGACCTGCCTGTGATCACCGATGAAGAGCTTGCTTCGTTTGATGATTTCGACGCTTTTGACGATATTTCCGATGCTGCATCGCCCGAAGAAGCGGCTGCCGCGCCGGAAGAATCCTTTGATGAAGAGCCCGGCGCCGCCGCCCCCATCTCGGAAGAACCCGCGGCAGACGGCGGATTCGATCTTGATTTCAGTGTGTTTGAGGATATCCCCGAGCACAAACCCGCGCCCGAAACAAGATCCGGCGGCAAAAAGAAAAAAAGAAAAAAGAGATAACCGATACAGCCGAAGGGGGATCCTGTTTTGACTGTGAATAAAAAAAGATGGCTTCGCTTCGGCCTGCAGATGGCGGCGATCGCGCTGCTGATCTGTATAGACATGTTTTTGAAAAAACTTGCGGAAACAAACCTGAAAGGGAACGGTACCGTGGTCCTTATAAAAGGATTTCTCGGCTTGACCTATACCGAGAACACCGGCGCCGCCTTCAGTATGTTTTCCTCATCCACCGCGCTGCTCAGCGTGATCACCGGCATTGCTCTGCTGGCAGGGGTATTCGCGCTGGCGCTGATCAAAAAAAAGAAATCTCTGATCTACGATATCTGCGTTCCGCTGATCATTGCGGGCGGCGCCGGAAACCAGCTGGACCGCCTCACCCGCGGCTATGTGATCGACTATATCCAGACGCTGTTTATGGATTTCCCGATCTTCAATTTTGCGGATATCCTGATCACCTGCGCCTGTTTCGCGGTGATCATCTATCTGATCTACGATATCATAAAAGACCGCAAAAAGCCGAAAGAGGAAACGCCGCATGACTGAGGAATCCCTGATCGTTCCCGCCCGGTTTTCGGGCGCGCGGCTGGATAAAGCCATCGCGGATCTTCTGCCGCAGGTTTCCCGCAGTATGGCGCAGAAGCTGATCGGCGAAGAAAACGTGATCCTCAACGGCAAAACCGCCGGAAAGAGCGATAAGGTCCGCGCAGACGACGAGATCACCGTATTCGTTCCTGATCCTGTCGAACTGATCGCCGTGCCGCAGAATATCCCGGTTGAGATCGTATATGAAGACGCCGACCTGCTGGTGGTCAATAAGCCCAAAGGTATGGTCGTGCACCCCGCGCCGGGCAATCCGGACGGCACTCTGGTGAACGCGCTGCTGTACCACTGCGGCGATTCGCTCTCCGGCATCGGCGGCGTGATCCGCCCCGGCATCGTGCACCGTATCGATAAAGATACCTCCGGTTTGCTGGCCGTGGCAAAAAACGACGCGGCCCACGCAGGGCTGGCCGCCCAGATCAAGGATCACAGCTTCACGCGGGAATACCGCGCCGTTACCGTGGGGCATCTGCCGCAGCCCAAGGGGAGCGTATCCTTCCCTTTGGGCCGCAGCCGAACGGACCGAAAAAAACAGGCAGTGAACGGCATCAACGCCCGCCCCGCCGTCACCCATTACGAAGTGCTGAAAAGCTACGAGGGCTTTGATTACTGCAAATTTGCGCTGGAAACCGGCCGCACCCATCAGATCCGCGTACACGCCGCTGCGCTGGGGCATCCCGTGGCCGGCGATACGGTTTACGGCGGCGAAAAAAATACGCTTGGTTTGGCGGGGCAGTGCCTGCACGCCAAAAAACTGGGGTTCATCCATCCCGTTACGGGCCGTTATATGGAGTTCGATTCGGAACTTCCCCCTTATTTTGAACAGTTTTTATCCCGACTGAAAGAACAGTAAAGGAGTTTTTGATATGGACGCAATCACCAAAAAACAGCTTGCCGTTGCGGCTGCAAAGATCCGCCTTGGCATCATTGAAGGCACCTATAACGCAAAAAGCGGCCATCCCGGCGGCTCCCTCTCCATTGCGGAGCTGTTGAGCTACCTCTATTTCAAAGAGATGAATATCGATCCCGCCGATCCCAAAAAGGACGACCGCGACCGTTTCGTGCTCTCTAAGGGCCACGCCGCCCCTGCGCTGTACGCGGCGCTTGCCAACCGCGGTTATTTCCCTGTGGAAGATCTGAAAACCCTGCGCAAATCCGATTCCTATCTGCAGGGCCATCCCAATATGAATTACGTGCCCGGCGTAGATATGAGCACCGGCTCTCTGGGGCAGGGTATCTCCGCCGCCGCGGGCTTCGCGCTGGCTTCCAAACTGCAGGGCGATAAGTTCCGCGTTTACGCCGTTCTGGGCGACGGTGAGATCGAGGAAGGCCAGGTATGGGAGGCCGCCATGTTTGCAGCAGCAAAACACCTGAACACCCTTACCGTGTTTGTGGATAACAACAATCTGCAGATCGACGGCACCCTGGAAGA
>CAMOVW010000010.1 GCA_946627725.1 uncultured Clostridia bacterium | reverse complement strand
CTTCCACTGCCCGCCGCTGCGCCCCGGTGGGGGAAAAGGGGGGCAGACGGTAAAAATCATCCGCATAGGCGCCGTTTACCGCCCATACCCCGGCTGCGTCCAGCGTTTCGTTCCGCTTTAAGAATCCCAACTGCAGCACCAGAAGCTCGTCGTAGATCAGCCTGCGGCGGGCCGCTTTGATCTCATCCTCGTTGTTCGGGAAGTGGATCATCCGCAGCGCTTCTTTTAACGGCGGCAGTTTGTATTTTGCAACGGTATCGTCCGTTAACGGATCCGGTATGCGGTCTCCCGCCAGCTCCAGCGCGGTTTTTACCGCTTTTGCCGCGGTTTTTGCATGGAGCCCCGCGGTCAGGCTGTAAACGGGGTGGTAGGTATCCTGCCCTTCGGGTTTCTCGTACTTCGGTGAGGTCATTTCGTAGTATCCCCCCACGCCTCCGGAAAGCTTTCCGTAAAACAGGAATTCCTCGCCCTCTTCAAGGTCGTCCGCCACGTATTTATTGTTGAAAAACGTCATCAGCACAATGCTTTCGCCGTCGGTCACGCTCAGCTTTACGATCAGCTTGCCGCCCGGCGTTCGGTATACGCTGGGCCGAAAGGATACCACCGCCCGGAAGCAGACCTTTTCCTCCGTTGGGCATTGCTTGATGGGAAGCACATGCTTCCAATCCTCGTAATACCTGGGAAAGGTATACAAAAGCTCGCCCACGGTTTTTACCCCGAGCTTTGCAAACTGTTGGGCGCGTTTCTCTCCCACGCCCTTCAGAAATCGGATATCGGTATCCATAAATGAAGTCATAAGTTCATCTCCGGTATCAGTATACACGCATTCCGCCAAAAAAGCAAGAAAAGAACTTGAAGCGCCGCGGGTTTTATGGTATGCTATAAAAACAGAATAAAATAACAGGGGGATCTTCGTATGGCGCAATGGGACGTTGATTATCTGGCGCTTTGCAGGCGCATTCTTACCGAGGGCGTCCGTGTGCACAACCGCACAGGCGTGGATACCGTAAAGGTTCCAAGCCACAGCTTCCGCTTCGATCTGTCAAAGGAATTCCCGATCCTTACCACAAAGCAGCTGTTCATCCGGCAGGCCGTGCTTGAGATGCTGTGGATCTATCAGGCGCAATCGAACGACGTTCGCTGGCTGCAGGAGCGGGGCGTTCATATCTGGGACGAGTGGGAGATCGATGAAAACGGTTTCTGGACGGCGGAGCAGATGCTGCCCGGCGAAAACGGAAAGCTTGAAAAAACCACGGTCACCAAAGAATTCGGCAAAGCGTGGGCCCATACCATCGGCACCGCCTACGGCTGGATCGTAAATAAATTTCAATTGACGCAGAATCTGATCAAAACCCTCAAGGGCAATCCGGAGGATCGCCGCATGCTGATGAGCCTGTGGCAGAACGATTATCTTTCCACCGCCGTGCTGCCCAGCTGCGTATGGAGCAGCGAGTGGGACGTAACGGACGGCAGGCTGAACGCCTGGGTGCACCAGCGCAGCTGCGACGTGCCCCTGGGCCTGCCCTTTAACGTGACCCAATACGCAACGCTGCTGTGCATGCTGGCGCAGGTGTGCGGCCTCAAGCCCGGCGAACTGAACTGGAGCATCAAGGACGCCCACATCTACGTAAACCAGATCGAGCCCATCAAAGAGCAGCTCCGGCGGTTCGATGAAAACGGCAGCCTGCCCGCGCCCAAGCTCTGGCTCAACCCCGAGGTCACCGATTTCTTTGCGTTTGACAACTCCAAAGATCTGAAGGACGTAAAGCTGATCGGTTACGAACATATGGGCAAGCTGGCGTTTCCCATCGCAACGTAAGCGCTGTATCAGGAGGAGAAAATGATACTTTCAATGATCGCCGCCGTAGGTAAAAACGGCGAGCTCGGCAAAAACAACGCCCTGCTGTGGCGGCTGGAGGGGGATCTGCCCTTCTTTAAGCGCGTTACCATGGGCAAGCCCGTGATCATGGGCCGCAAAACCTTCTGTTCGCTGCCGAAGGCGCTGCCCGGCAGAACCAATATCGTGATCACGCGGGATTCTTCTTTTTCCGCGCCCGGGGCGGTGTGCGTATCCTCGCCGGAGGCTGCGCTGCGGCTGTGTGAAGCCGAAGAGGAGGTTTTCGTGATCGGCGGCGGGCAGATCTACGCCCTGTTTCTGCCGCTGGCAGACCGGCTCTATCTCACCGAGGCCATGGCGGAGGATGCTTCCGCCGATACCCGGTTCCCCGCCTTTGACCCTGCCGCATGGCAGAAAACCGTGCTGGACGAGGGCGGCGGAGAGATCCGCTATATCCACGCGCTTTACGAGAGAAAAAAATGAGACTCAAACGATATTTCGGCGATAAAGCCTTTTATAAGCTTGCCTTTACGGTTTCCGTGCCCATCATGCTCCAGAACCTGATCACCAACCTTGTGAGCATGGTGGATAATATCATGGTGGGGCGCCTCGGCACCGAGCAGATGAGCGGCGTTTCCATCGTGAACCAGATCACGTTGGTCTATATCCTGGCCCTGTTTGGCGCCATGAGCGGCATCGGTATTTTCACCGCTCAGTTTTACGGCAAAAAGGATATGGACGGTATCCGTTATACCCTGCGCTATAAGCTGATACAGGCGGTGGGGCTGTTCATTGTCGGGCTGGCGGTGTTTTTGCTGTTCGATGAAAAGCTGATCTCCCTGTTCCTGCACGAATCGGATGCGGAAGGGGATATCGCTCTTACCATGGCCTATGGCAAGGATTACCTGCGTGTGATACTGATCGGCCTGCTGCCGATGGCGTTTACACAGGTGTTTGCCGGCACCCTGCGTGAAACCGGCGATACCTTCACCCCCATGCTGGCGGGTATGATCGCCGTGGTTACCAACTGCGTGTTCAATTACCTGCTCATTTTCGGTAAATTCGGTTTTCCGGAACTGGGCGTTGTGGGCGCCGCCGCCGCAACGGATATCTCACGCTTTGTGGAATGCGGTATCATACTGGCATATATCGCTGTAAAGCGCAAGCGGTTCCCCTATTTCAAAGGGGCGTTCCGAAGTTTTTATATCCCTAAGGATCTGCTCGGCCGCATGACCTATAAGGGCCTGCCGCTGCTGGTGAACGAGGTGCTGTGGTCCGGCGGCATGAGCGCCCTCAGCGTTGCATTTTCGCTGCACGGCCTGAACGTGGTGGCGGCTTACAGCATCTCTTCTACGGTATCCAATCTGTTCAGCGTGGCGTTTATGGCCATGGGCGTGGGTATCGGCATCATCGTGGGGCAGAATCTGGGCGCCCGTGAATACGAAAAGGCGGAAGACAACGTCCGCAAGCTGATCACTCTTTCGGTGCTGATGAGCGTGGTGATCGGCGCGATCATGTTTTTCTCCGGCGGCTTTGTAACCCGTTTCTACAATACAAACGAAGAATCCAAAGAGCTCGCCCGGTTCTTTATCAAGGTGTGGGCGTGCGTTATGCCCCTGCACGCGTTTTCAAACGCCTCGTATTTTACGCTGCGCTCCGGCGGCAAAACCATCATCACCTTTATTTTCGATTCCGGTTCTGTGTGGGCGCTGATGGTGCCGACGGCGTTTGCGCTGTATTATGTTTTCCATCTCAATATATTTTTCGTTTACCCCATCACCATGGGCATCGAGATCCTGAAAGACCTGATCGGCTATATTCTGGTAAAGAAAAAGGTCTGGATCAGAACCATCGTGTAAGTTTATATTCAACGCATAGTTTAGGAGGAACCGATCATGATCTACCCCGCATTTACCGAAAATACCGATTCCGGCGTTACCATGTTCTTCGCGCTGGACGGAAAAAACGAAAACGAGCTCATGAAAGAGCTCGAAAAGGTGTATTACTGCTATTCCGCCGCCGGTACGGTGGAAAAGGACGGAAAAAAGTACGTCGCCCTTACCGTGGAGGACGAGGGCTGATCACAGATAAACGCGCATTGCGTCCATCAGCTCCTGTTCGGTTTTGATCAGCCTTTCCGCCGTATGGATCGCCGGCGAGGTGGACGTGGGAAAGCGGTTCACATATTCGCTCAGCTTTTTTACCCCCATGTTGCAGCCGTCGATCATCAGCTCCGCCACAGTTGCGTCCGTGGGCTGCATCATCAGTTCCGCGTTGATCTTGGTTTTGGACATGATCTTTGAGATCAGGTTGGGGTCCTTGCCCGTGTAGCCGTGCTCGTCCAGCATGGCGGCGATCTCGTTGCCCAGCTTTACGTGTTCGGTGCGGCTGTTCTGCAGCGCCTGCCGCAGCGCTTCGTTATCGGTGCGGTCGATCACCGCGTCGATG
Organism: uncultured Clostridia bacterium; assembly: GCA_946627725.1. Lineage (GTDB taxonomy): Bacteria > Bacillota > Clostridia > Oscillospirales > Acutalibacteraceae > RUG806. The sequence continues at coordinate 26,895 of CAMOVW010000010.1, read as the reverse complement.
CAGTTTACCGCGGTTTTCACGCCCGCGTCGCATTCCTGCAGAATGCCCTCGGTATCTTCCGTTTGCATATTCAAACCTCCTTTTTTGTTATTAGTTTCCCGAAAAGCGGCGGCGTTATTCCCGCCGGATCAAAAATGATGAAATCACCGAAAAACAAAACGCTGGATCTGCCGCTTTCCGAATGCGGCGAATACCTGAAATACTGCGCCGCACCCACGGCGCCGCTGTCGTGCGCCGAGGCGGAGAACCGTGTGATCTGCGGCGATTTTTTTGCCGTGAGCAGGTTCTTGCCGGAGCGCGCCTATCCGCTGATCGTGGCGGATCCGCCCTATAACCTGCGCAAGGATTACGCCGGAGAGGTGTTCTCCCACAGAAAAGCGGAGGAGTACGCCGCTTTCTCCCGCCGCTGGCTTACGGAGGTGAAACGCCTCGCCGCGGAAAACGCCAGTATATACGTGTGCTGCGATTGGCAGACGAGCGTGATCCTGGGCAGCGTACTGCCGGAGTTTTTCACCGTGCGCAACCGCATCACCTGGCAGCGCGAAAAGGGCAGAGGCGCGAAAAAGAACTGGAAAAACTGCATGGAGGATATCTGGTTCTGTACGGCCTCTGCGGAATTTACCTTTCATCTGGATGCGGTAAAACAGGTGCGCCGCGTGAAAGCGCCCTACCGCGTAAACGGCGAAAACAAGGATTGGGAATCCACCGAACAGGGCAACGTTCGGCGTACCTGCCCCTCCAATTTCTGGGACGATATCACCGTGCCCTTCTGGAGCATGGCGGAAAACACGGCGCATCCCACCCAAAAGCCGGAAAAGCTGATCGCAAAGCTTCTGCTTGCCAGCTCCTCCCCCGGCGATCTTGTGCTGGATCCCTTCGGCGGCGCGGGCACCACGGCGGTTGCCGCAAAAAAACTGGGCCGCAGCTTCACCTCTGTGGAAAAAAGCCCGCAATACTGCGCATGGAGCATGATCCGCCTTGCGCGCGCCGAAACCGATACCCGCATTCAGGGGTACGAAAACGGCGTGTTTTATAAGAACTGATAAAAAAAAATAATAACAAAATGACTAAATATTTTATTTTATATGGATACATTTTGTTGAAAATGTGTTATAATCAGGATAATAATAAAAAAACCGGCAGGGTTCACCCTCTGCCGGGCTGCTTGCGTTTTTCGCGGCGGAGAAAAGGAGACTGCTTATGTGTAAAAAAACGATCAGTGTTCTGCTTTGCGTTCTGCTTGCGGCTATGTGTCTGCTGCCCGCCGCTGCGGCTTGCGAAGCGACGGCGGCTGCGCCTGCCGGTTTCGGCGAATACGACCATGTGTTCATCATCGGCGTAGACGGCGCCGGCAGTTATTTCAGCCGTGCCGAAACCCCGAATTTTGACCGCATCTTTGCTTCCGGCGCCGTGGATTACACCGCCCGAGCCGAAACCATCACCACCAGCGCGCAGAACTGGGGCGCCATCCTTACCGGCGTTTCCTATCTGCAGCACGGCCTTACCAACGAGATCGCCGGCGGCACCGAGCGCGCTTCCGATACCCAATATCCTTCCATATTCAGTTACGCCCGTAAAGCGTTCCCCGAAGCGGAGCTTGCCTCTTTTGTGAACTGGAACCCGATCAACTACGGCATCATCGAAAATGATATCGGTGTTACCAAGGTGAACGTCACCGACGACGCCGCGCTCACCGACGCCATCTGCGCCTATTTCGACGAAGGCAACGCCCCCAAGCTCTTCTTTGTGCAGTTCGACAGCGTAGACCATGTGGGCCACGACGTAGGCAGCAATGCGCCGGAATACGTCAGCCAGATCGAAACCGTAGACGGCTATCTCGGCAGCGTGTACGACAGCATCGCGCGCAACGGCCTGATGGAAAACGGCCTGTTCATCGTGGTGGCGGATCACGGCCACGTGCCCAACGGCGGCCACGGCGGCATTACCATGCGCGAGACTAACGTCACCCTTGCCGTTGCAGGCAAAAACGTGGTATCCGGCGGCAAGATGGATAAAAACACCCGCAACAGGGACGTTTCTGCCATCGCGCTTTACGCCCTCGGTATCGAGCGGCCCGATTATATGACCTCCCGCCTGCCTGCGGACCTGTTCACCGGCGTTAAAGGGGAGCTTCGCAACCGTAAAAACGATATCGGCGATACCATCCTTTCCATGCTGGCGTGGATCGTTACTCTGTTTACGAAATGGATTTGACGCTTTATCTGGCATGATCCGTCCATAATATTGTTCCCTGCAGATCAAACTGAACGACCCGGAGGTGTAAAAACGTGCATTGTCCCAAATGTGGGGGAGAGATCCCTTTTTACAATCTGAAGCCAAACTGTTCTCACTGCGGCGTAAACATCATGTATTATACACAGGAAGCCGGCCTTATACGGGACGCCAAACGTACTGAGCTGGAGGGCGCGGCGGCGCGCATGGTTATCGCGCGCATCAAGGCGGCGTTCATCGGCAGCAAAGAGGCCATTGCAAGGCTCATACTCACGCTGGGCGCGGTGGCGGTGCTGATGCTGCCCTTCGGTTCCGTTGTGTTCCGCGCGCCGTTTTACGAGCAGCCGCTTTCCGCGGGGCTCATCGGCGTGGTAAAGGGCATTTCAAGCGGCATATTGCTGCGGCTGCCGGATTTTTTGAACAGCGCTCTGTTCGCGCGGTATACGGCGGCGTTCCTTCTGCCGCTGGGCGTATTGGCGCTGCTGCTTGTGGTGGGCCTGGCGATATTGGCGGTATATCTGCTCAGCTTTCTGCGGCTTGTGCCCACTACGAAGGCGATCCGCAATCTTTCACTCATCGGCGCGGTGATCGCTCTGCTGGGGCAAATTGCGGTGATCATCTTCACATTTGCAAATCCCCTGCCCGAAACGCCCGTGGCTTCTTTCCGCTTCGGCTGGGGCGGGTTCGCCGCTGCCGCCGTGTGGCTGGCGATGTTTTTCATCAATCATATCATGCTGAAAAAGGGCATTGAGCCCGCCTATAAAGAAAACGATATCAAACGCCGCGAGCTTCTGAAAAAGGTACGTGCCGGCGAAGTGGATATCGACAGCCTCCCGCTGCCGGTGCTGGAAAGCGAAGAGGAGCGGATCGAGCGTCTGAAAGCGCTGGAGGAAGCCATGAAGGCGGAAGAGGAGGGCAAAGAGCTATGAGAAAACCTCTGAAGAAAAGCACAAAGATCATCCTCGGTATCCTGATATTTGCCGTTTTGCTCAGTATCTGCTTCTTCAGCGTGGGGTTCTATGCAAGAATGGAATTTCTGAAAGAGAAATCCTGGCTGCCGCCCAAGCTCCCGCAGCAGACGCCCTCCAAAATCGAACTGCCCGATAACCTGCACGACGCTTATGAATACGCCATGGGGCTTTATAACGAAGCGCTGCACGCCGAAAACGTTGAGGGCAGCTGGCACACGGACGTAAATCTCGGCGGCGATATGACGCTTCCCTTCAGCGAGACCGATAACGGGCTGATCTCCATGATCCGCGACGGCGCCGCGGGCAGCATCCAATCGATGTATCCCAACGTCTCCGGCGTAAGGATGTCGGAAGAAAAAGCCGAGGATCTGCCGGTGATCGATCTGAAGGAATCCGATATCCTTGAATACGTTTACGATCCCGCCGCGCTGTTCAACCGCAAGGGCGAGTACGTTTCCGATACCTATGAGATCGTTTTCAAGATCGACCCCGCCTATGAAAACGCGGACGATATCCGCAGCGGCAGCGTGTATAAGGGGATCTGCGATCAGCTCAAAGAGGCGGTTACTGTTAACAGCATCACGCCGGAGGTTACGGGCGTTGAGATCCGTTTCTGCATCGACCGCCTTGCAAACCGCATGATGAGCGCGGACGTTTCCCGCAGTTATATGATCAAAGCCGATATCACGCTTACGGATGATTACGCGGCGCTTCTGGAGGATCAGGGCACAAAGACCGCCTGTGTCACGCTGCCTTATCAGGCGGCCGAGCGCGTCAGCTTTATGTGGTACGGCCTGCGCTTTACCGAGGATTATCTGGAGCAGCGCCCGGATGATATCACCACTCTGCCGCTGGATATCCGTGTAAACGGCGCAGCCGTGCAGGGCGAGGATTTTACGGTAGAGTATCAGGTCTCCGACCCCGAAACGCTGGAGATCGACGAAGAGGGCACAATGACGGTGCTGAAAACGAACGAAACTTCCGCTTCCACCGGCGTTAAGGTAACAGCCAGTTTGAATTATGAAGGCAAAATCTATAAAGACGATCTGATCGTATACGTTACGGATCTGGAAAAGGCGACCGCGGGCGTGCGTTTCTATGAGGATAGCTTCACATTGGCTGTCGGCAGCATTCTGCCCCTTCCCTCGGATATCCGCGTGCCGGTAAACGAAGCCGCCGAGAGCCGTCAGGAAGAGGAATATGAACTGATATGTGACGTTTCCGATCCCGATGCGCTTACGGTTGAGATCGATAACAAAGACCTTTACGTTACCGCCCTGAAGGCGACGGATGCGCCAGTTACGGTAACCGTAACGATGAACTGCGGCGGCCATACGTATTCTGCACAGATCCCGGTAACCATTACAAAAGGAACGGAGGCTGTAACCAATGGCTGATAACAAACAGACAGATACCGCTGCGATCGAAGAAAAGCAAAACGGCAATATTTTCCGCAGTTATAACTACGTCGGTACCAAAGAGACCGTTGCGTACCTGTTCAACGACTGGTCAAACACCTTCAATATCAACGGCTATTCCGGTCGCTTTATCTGGGACGTTGTAAAGATCGACTTCGGCATTCAGGCCATTGTGGGTCTGTTTACCGGCGTGTGGGACGTGATCAACGATATCTTTATTTCCGCCGTGGTGGATAACACCCGTACCCGCATCGGCAAGTTCCGTCCCTATCTGGTCATGATGCAGATCCCGCTGAGCTTTATCGGCCTTTTATGGTGGTTTGAGCCCTATTTCTTCCCCAATACGGCGGGCACCTACATACCCAAGCTGATTTTCCATTTCTTCTTCGGCGTGGTCACCGAAACGGCCGGTACCTTTACCGGTATCGCAAAGGCCGGGTATATGAGCACCATCACGCCGAACCCAAACGAACGTGTGCGGCTGATCACCCTTGCGGAGCTGCTCACCGGCTACATGGGCGAGGATATGCCCGGCTACATCTTCGGCTTCCTTTACGATATGGTGGCCACCGGCCGCTGGAAGATCCAGCTGCGGTCCATCTTCGTGGGCATGGGCGTGAGCTGCGCCGTGATCTCCTCCGCCTTTACCTTCTGGTTCTTTATGGTAACCAAAGAGCGCGTTCCCCAAACGCTGGAACGCCCCAATATCAAAGAAGGCTTCAAGGCCATCATACGGAACTATCCGGTGTTTTTGATGGCGCTTTCCGATTTCCTCGGCAACTTTGCCATGGGCATGGGCGAGCGGGATTACTGGATCGACGTGCACGGCGCCAATACGATGATCAATACGGTGCTGGCGTTGGTCTCGGGCATCTCGGGCCCCGTGGGCAGTATCTCTTACGCCTTCGTTGCGCCGCTTAGGAAGCGCTTCTCCTCCAAGTTCCTCTGGGTGGGCGCGGATATGTACGGCGATATGCTGTGCCTGATGTTCTTCCTTGTGGGCATCACAAACCACAACTATAAAAAGCTCAAACCCATGCTTATCGTTTACGGGTTCCGCGAGTTCTTCAATAAGCTGCTGTTCGGCGTGAACAAGGTGATCAACGCCGACCTGTGGAACGAGGCCATGGACTATTGCGAATGGAAGAGCGGCTACCGTATGGAAGCCACCACCGGCGTTGCCAAGAGCCTTGTGCTCAAGCTGCAGGGCGTGGTAAAGGGCTCCATTCAGAATATCATCATGAAAAAGATCGGCTACGTACAGGGCCTGAAGATCGGCACGCAGACCGAAAAAACCAAACGCTGGGAGTTCATCCTCTGCGCCATTATGCCCACCATCACCGGCGCGCTGGGCATCCTGCCTAAAATGCTGTGGCCCATCACAAAGAAAAAACGCGCCCAGATGTACTACGAGCTTTCCGAGCGCAGAAGCAAGATGGTATCCGATTACGTTGACAGCGTGAAAAACGAAGGGCCCGAAACCGTATCCTGAAGCTGAGGTTGTCCGCATGATGAAAAAAGTACTTAAAACGATCGGTAAGGTCGTCGGCTGGTTTTTTGCCGGCATATTCGGTATTCTTGCGCTGCTGTGCGTGATCACGCTGTGCTGGGCCATCGGCCCGTGGACGGCGGGCACGGTTACGGACGCGCTTCCCACCGTGCCGCAGGATTTCGTGCCCACCGTGCGCCTGATTGCCTTTACCGATCCCCATAATATGAACGACAGGGTCGCCGGTATTGTGGATAAGGCCTATGAGCTGTACGATAACGACCCCGTTTACCCCGGCGTGGACGGCATTTTCGGCATCGGCGATTTCACCAGCGTGGGCCTGGAGGGCGATTACGCCAATTATACCGAGGTCCTCTTCTCCCACGTGCGCAGCGAAACGCCCTGCATCAACGTGCTGGGCAACCACGAATTCAAGGTGGATTATTACGACGAGCTGTTTGTGAAATACTTCCCTCACGAACCGGATACCGTTACCGATATCAAGGGCTTTACCTGCATCGGCTTCTCCGGCGACCGGGGTCTTACAGAGTGGACCTTTACCCCCGCCAGCCTGAAGTGGCTTTCTGACGCCATCGACGACGCCGAGGCCACCGCCGACGGCAAGCCCATCTTTGTGTTTGCCCATCCCCATCCCTTCGGCACGGTTTACGGCTCCACGGTGTGGAACGATTTTCAGCTGAACCCCATCTACGCGGGCAAATCGAATATCATCACTTTCACCGGCCATTCCCACTTCCCGATGAACGACCCCCGCAGCATCAATCAGAACACCTATACCGTGGTAGGCTGCGGCGCCTGCAGAGCCTTTGAGCTGGATATCAACGGCATTGTGGGCCAGCATCCGGACGGCTACGATACCGCCTACGAAATGTGCGTGATCGAGGCCAACGATACCGGCAGCGTGCGCATCCGCGGTTACGACGTGAATTCCGATACCTATTTCTGCGATTATTTCATCGAGAACGTAAACGACCGCTCCACCTTCGCCTATACCTATAAAAACATGAAGGCCCACGATACCGCCCCCGTGTTCCCCGAGAACACCGCCGCAAAGGCGTTCCGCAGCGAAAACGGCGAATGGGTGATCTCCTTCAGCGAGGCCCATTCCGGCTTTATCGTGCACGAGTATAAGGTGACGATCCGCGATGAAAAGGACAAAAAGATCTTCAGTAAAAACTTTATCAACGATTACTACGTGATCGATAACGACGACACCGCCGATTTCCGCATCGGAACCGATACGCTGGAATCCGGCAGAAGTTATACGCTTGAAGTGCGCGCCGAAAGCGCCTATCATAAATATTCCGATACGATCAAGCTGCCCTTTACGGCGCAGTAAAGCATAGCCCCCGAAGGAGACGATTGGAACCAATGAAAGATTTTTCGTTCCGGCAAGCGCTGCCGGTGTGGGAAGAAAACCGGGAAACCGAAATGAACCGCTCCCTTGTGCTGCGGGCTTCGCTGCCCCGGGGCGGTGCGCCCGTGCTGTATGTTACGGGCCACACGGTGTATCAGATCTTTGTTAACGGGCAGTTCTTTGCCCAGGGCCCTGCACGTGCGGGGCACGGGTTTTTCCGTGTGGATGAGCTCCCGCTGGCGGAAGCCCTCACCGCGCCGCTGAACTGCATTTGCATTCTGTGCGCCGGGTATAACGTAAACAGCTTTTACCTTACGGATCAGCCCTCTTTTTTGTGCGCCGAAATCGTTGACGGCGATACGGTGCTCTTCGCCACCGGTACCGAAAAGCCCTTTGAAGCCGCCGGCTGGCCATACCGCATACAAAAGGTGCAGCGGTTCTCTTTTCAGCGCCCCTTTACGGAGGCCTACCGTCTTGCTTTCGATTACGATCGTTTTCTAACCGATCCGTCTTTCGGCGGAATCGCAGTTTCCGTTGCGACCACCGCGCCCAAGCGCTTTATAACGCGCGATACCCTGCGCAGCGATTATGAATACCGCGCCGCGAAAACCACGGTGCATACCGGTACGGTGCATCCCGCAGCAGGGGAGTCCCGCGTTTTTCACGACCGCTCCTGCGATAATATCGACAATGTAAGGCTGAAGGGATTTCCGCTGAATGAGCTGGAGCTGAAAGCAACGGACGAGGTCTACCGGCTGCAGCCCACGGTCACGGATCCCGAGGCTCGTCCCTTTGCGCCTCTCGCCCTGCCGGAAAACGGCTTTGCGGTGTTCGATATGGGGGTGAACACCTCCGGTTATATCCGCCTTGCCCTTACGCCGGCGGCGGACGCCCTTGTGTGGGCGGTGTTCAGCGAAAAGCTTCCCGCCTCCGGCGTACCGGACCCCGGCAGCGACAGCTGCGCGGGCGAGGTCTGCTGGTTTCTGCAGGGCGGCCGCAGCTATACGCTTACAAGCTTTGAACCCTATACCTACCGTTACATTCAGGTGATCAGCCTGCAGGCGGGCGCTGAGATCAGCGACGTGGCGCAGCTCTGCGAGCATTATCCCGCCGCCGGTCTGCGCGGTTTGCTGCACCCGGCGGATCCCGCCCTGAAGGCGATCTACGACGCGGCTGTGGAAACCTTCCGTCAGAACGCCACGGATATCTTTATGGATTGCCCCTCCCGCGAGCGGGCAGGTTGGCTGTGCGACAGCTTCTTCACCTCCCGTACCGAGTGGGCGCTCACCGGTGAAAGCCGTATCAATCAGGCCTTCCTCGAAAACTTCCTGATGGAGGAAAGCTTCCGTCACATTCCCGCAGGTATGCTGCCCATGTGCTATCCGTCGGATCATTACGACGGGGTGTATATCCCCAACTGGGCCATGTGGTATCTGCTGCAGCTGGCGGATTACAGCAAGCGCACCGGCGATACGGCGCTTGCCGCCAAGGCGAAAGAAAAGATGTATGCCCTCGCCCGTTTCTTTGAGCGGTTCGAGAACGAATACGGCCTGCTCGAAAAGCTTGAGAGCTGGGTTTTTGTGGAATGGAGCGACGCCAACGATTTTGTACAGGACGTCAATTTCCCCACAAACATGCTCTACGCAAAGTTCCTTGCGGATCTGGGCGAGCTCTACGGCGATCCCGCCTTTACGGAAAAATCCGCCCGGCTGAAAGAAACGATACGCAATATGGCGTTCAGCGGCGGCTGGTTTATCGATAACGCCCTGCGCGAACAGGGCGAGCTGAAGCTCACGTCGCACCATACCGAAACCGCCCAGTATTACGCCTTCTTTACGGGCGTCGCTTCGCCGGAGACCCACCCGGCGCTGTACCGCCTGCTGCTTGAGCGCTTCGGTCCCGGCCGTGATCCGGAAACCGCGTATACGGACGTGCCTGTTTCCAACGCCTTTATCGGCAATTACCTGCGGCTTGAAATATTGTTCCGGCAGGGGGAATACGCCCGCCTTAACGATGAGATCAAAGCCTTCTTCCTGCCCATGGCGCAGGCCACGGGCACGCTGTGGGAGAATATGCACAGCGGCGCCTCCTGCTGCCACGGTTTCGCCTCTCACGTGGCGTACTGGATGCATGAAATGCACCGCGCCGAAACCGCTGCCGGCGGAGAAAGGAACCCGGCCCTATGAAAAGAATCATTGCGTCCGTATTGGCGCTGGCGCTGCTATGCTGTTTTGCCGCCTGCGGAAAAACAGACCCCGACGCGCAAACTTCCACCGATCCCGCCGTGCCCGCTTCAACCGCGCCGCTGGCCGTTACCGCCTATAATATCGGCTCGCTGGCGGGTACCAACGGCAAAATCGTGATGTGTACCGTCACGTCCGACGGGTGGATCGTGTTTGTAGCAATGAACCCGATATTCGATTATGCGGATAACAAAATCGGCGATATGGCCTTTGAACCGGTTTCCGACGACGTTTTCCGCTGGGTCCCCTCTGAAGAAACGCTTTCCGAAGAAGGCGCTGCGGAGAATCCGAATACGGAAATGCGTATACTGTACGGCGATCCCGACGGCCGATTCATCGTTTACGGGCCGAATGTGGAAAACCCTGATCTGGCGAATATCATTGTGAATCCCGATCACTTCGGCGAGATCGCGGATGAGGAAAAGCAGGAGATGTCCGAAAACTATTTTTTCTTTTACCCGATCACGGACGAGGGGCTTCTTCGCTTCCTCAAAACCATGCCGCATCTGTATGCCCGCAGTGATTATGAGGGCAAAGGGGAATAACAATACAAAAAAGCGCTTCCGCAATGCACGTCGGAAGCGCTTTTTTCATGGGGTGGATCAGTTGATTTTTTTTGTCAGCGTTAAAATATTATTGCCGTCTTCATACCGGTAATCCACACGGTCGGTGTTTTTCTTTACCAGATATACGCCCAACCCGCCGATCTGCCGTTCTTCGGCCGAAAGGGTGATATCCGGGTCGGGCTTTGCCAACGGATCGTAAGGAACGCCGCTGTCGGCAAAGGTGATCGTAACGGTTCCCTCCGCATACGTGATGCAGATCCGGGCGTCGCCGCTGCCGCTGCCGTAGGCGTAGTTCGCAATGTTCACAAATATCTCTTCCACACACAGATCCAGCTGCATCTGCGCTTTCATGGGGCAGTCGTGTTCCTCCAGAAAGTCGTCCACAAACGCCATCACCGTGTGCAGGTTATCGTTTACAGCCGCCACGGTCAGCGTTTCGGCGGACGTTTTCTGCAGAGCGCTATTCGGCTCGTTTTTCTTATCGTCTGTTGTAAACATTTTTATCTCCGCATCTAATATTTTGATTGTAATGGATTCAGAATGAGAGCGAATCTACCGCGGGCACCATTTCGGTAAGCGCCTGCTTGCAGTATTCCACAAGCCGCGCTTTGTAATCCTCATTCTCTTTCGCCTTGCGGAAGGTGCGGCGCAGCAAACGGGAATAGCCGATGATTGCGGCCTTGGTTTCGATCTCTTTTCTTGCGGCTTCGTCCGCATCCGGGAAATAACAGCGCAGCGTGGCGTTCCAGAAGCGGTTTGCCTGCTCGTAGGGAATACCGAGGAATTCTTTTACGTTGTTGTGGTCGATGCAGCTGAAGCCCACGTAGGCGAGATAAATGGCGGCAAACTCAAAGATCGGGTGCCCCATAGAGAGGGTATCCATATCGATCAGCAGATTTTCGCCGTTCTGCCGCATGATGTTTTTGATGTGATAATCGCCGTGCAGCATATTCAGTGTATCCGGGATCTCTCTCATCATACGCACCAGCTTGTCGCCGATCTCCTGCGGCAGGTGATCGCGGCAGTATTCCGCCCATACGACGGCTTCGGCCTTTTTATCCGGCAGCTCGCCGGGCTTCAGGATCGTGGCGTGGATGGTTTTCAGGATCTCTACGCTCTCTTTTGCAAATTTCTCTGTGTTTTCAGGTTCCGCGATCATCAGCTTTGCAAAGGATTTTGCGTTCAGCAGCTCAAATACGGAGCCGTACAGATCTCCCACCTGTACCACGTCGTAGGGGATCGCGGTGGGCACGCCCATCACAAAGGCCTTTCTGGCCAGCTCCCGCTCGTTGTGGATCTCGGCAAGGGCGTCGTGGTTTTTATATACCTTTACAATGGTATCGGCGTCGATGCGGTAAACCTTGCCGTTTGCGCCTTCGCCGATCACTTCGCAGCCCTCCACGCTGAGCTTGCGGTAGGCTTTTGCGATATCCATCATCTCGGTAAACCCGGTCATATCAAATATCTCGTAAACGTCGGGGGAACAGTTCACGATCTTCAGGCTGTCGTTTGCCTTCTTCATCCGCAGCACAACCCGCAGACCGGCGCTGGAGATGTATTCCAGATCGGCGGCGTCCAGCACAAGGGCGCCGGTATGGCCGTTCACGGCAGCGGTGATGTCAGACTCAACCTGCGGGGCGTTGGTGGAATCGATCCTTCCTTTCAGCGCAACGGTCAGGATATCGGATTCTGTTTTAACGGTAAAATCAAACATTCTCATTCTTCCTCCATATGGTTTACAATTCATTATACTTGTTTTTTTGATTTAAATCAACTATAATTTAAGCGGACTATTAAAAAGCGAAAAAAGGAGGCGTTTCCCTGTGTCCCGAAAGATGAATATTTCGATTTCCGTATTGCTCATCCTCTCTCTGTTATTTGCCTTTGCCGCCTGCGGCGCGGGTAAACCGGAGGAGGCTTCGCAGCCGCTGCAAACCGAAGCCCTCGGTGTGATCCACGAGCCGGAATTCGGCGGCGTATACATCAAAATGACCATCGACGATTTCAACGCCCTGGGCTTTCAGTACGGCGACAGCGTCCGCGTCACCTTTTCCAACGGCTATACCATGGATGATCTGCCTTATTTTAACGGCTATTACGTAGATGCGGGGCAGCCGCTTCTTGTGGCATACCCCGGGTATGATTACATCAAAGCCGCCCTCAATTACGGCGACGATCTCTGGGATATCGCCGCCCTGAAGGATACCGATACCGCAACCGTTGCCCTGATCGAACACGGCACGTATCTGGACGTGCAGCAGGCGCGGGACATCCATTATTATGACGAACGGGAAAAATACGATTCCGACGAGATTTTTGCCAATTTCAGAAACGCGGCGGTGGGCGAACTGAAAGAGAATATCCTTTACCGCTCCGCCTCCCCCTGCGATAACCAGCATAACCGGGCGCCCTTTGTGGACAGCCTGATCGAAGCCGCCGGGGTGAAATGCATCGTGAATCTTTCGGATAACGAAAGCAAGATCGAGGGCTATATCGCCGCGGAGGATTTTGATTCCCCCTATTTTCTGTCGCTGTATCGGGGCGGCAACGTGCTGCTGCTGTCGATGAACATGAATTATACCTCCGATGAATTCAGGCAGAAACTGGCCAATGGCCTTTCCGATATGGCGGAAAAGGACGGCCCCTATCTTGTGCACTGCACCGAGGGCAAGGACCGCACCGGCTTCGTATGCATCCTGCTGGAGGCCTTTGCCGGCGCTTCCTACGAAGAGATCACGGCGGATTATATGCTTACCTACGATAATTATTACGGCATCACCGCCGAGAGTGATCCCGCGAAATATAACACCATCAAAGAAAAGAATGTGGACGCCATGCTGCGATCCATCATCGGGGACGAAACCGCGGACCTCGCAGCCGCGGACCTCGCCGCATACGCCGAAGACTATCTGAAAAATGCCGGCATGACGGAAAAATCCGTTGCCGCCCTGCGTGAAAAACTGGTAAAATAACGCCCCCGCAGAAAAAGGCGTTTTGCGGCAAGCGGACATTATAATTTCCCCTGAAAACAAAAAGAACCGAGAGATAATCCTCCGGTTCTTTTATAATATTCACACCTGCGTTACACTTTTCTGAATTTGGAAAGGGCGTTGAACAGGTAATTGAGCAGCCCTACGATCCATTTCAGGGCATTTCTGATGCTTGATATCACGTTGTCCAGAAAGATCTGGAAGGCGTTCTCTTTGACTTCTTCGCCTGTTTTCAGGTCCGCCGCAAGGTGGAAGGTGTCCAGATTCCCGTCCGCAGCCATTTGGCAGAATTCGTTGAACGTAACGGTTTGCCAATCCGTTTCGCCGGATACTTTTACGCTGAAGCGCACGCCGTTCAGAGTGTCGTTGTCCGCCGCCACGTATTTTCCGGCGGAAACGTTGTAAACGTAGAAGGGGCTGTCGAGGGAGGTGTAGGAATCGAACTGCGCCCACTGCACGTTGTCGTAGTAGCCGCACATAACGGTCATCAGATCCAGCAGGGCGTAAATGTCCATCTCCGCGCTGCCGTCAAACACCAGCGTTCCATCCGCAAAGGCGTAGGGGAGCACGTTCGTTCCCGCAGGCAGGCTGCCGGTGTGGGGCGCATCCTTCGGTTCAAAGAACGTGGGCGCCGCGCCAAACGAATCCGCCGCAGTTTGCACGAGCGCGTGGCAGATCACCGTTGTAAGCGCCCCGTTTCCCGCAAAGGCGCCGCTTTCCAGCGTTACAGGCGCGTTCAGTATCAGCATACTGAGGGCGTTATAGCCGGTAAACGCGCCCGCGCCCACTTTGGTGATATTGCCCTCCAGCACGATCACTCTGCAGCTTTCTGCATATTCGGCAAGGGGCGTACCGTCAAGGCTGTCCGCCGCGGGGATCTCCCCTTCGCCGGAAACGGTAAGAATGCCGTTTTCAAAAGAAAAATTCAGCGTATCGTAAGGCGAAGGCGCGGGCTCCTCGGGCGTATCGGGCTGCTGCAGCGCTTCGTAGGCGGCAAAGTCGAGGTAGATCGCCGGGCAGACGCCTGTATCGCAGCCGTTGCTGTCGATCCCGGCATAAACATTGCCCGTATGAGCGACGTACCATTGCGTTTTTATATCGCCGGGGGAACGCAGCGTCCATATATCGTTATCCATTCCGTAGCTGTAAAGGCCCTGCGTCCTTGCATAATCGGAACCTTTGCGAACTCTCGCCGCGCTGCCGGAAAACAGGGAGGCGTTGCGGGCTTCAACGGCGGAAAGAAGAAAAACGGGATCCGACGTGTTCTCACATTCATAAGGGAGGTAACTGCTGCCCAGCGCCTGGGTGCTGTTGTCCTGCTCCCGCAATACGATGGCGGCTTGCTCTTGCGCGGAAAAGGCCGCTTTTGCAAAGGTGGCGTTCAGCCATGTGCGGATGGTGCCGTGGGCGTAGTTGTTCAGGTAATACAGATGCGCTTCGTCCGCATAGTAATATGTGGAGTGCGTTTCATTGTCATATTCGGTGTAAGGCTTAACGATATCCATCACCGCCTGCGCGTCCAGAATGCTGTTTGCGATCAGCAGGCCGCTTTCCGGGTCAAGCACCGTCCATGCGATGGGGTCGAACCGGAACCAGTACACCGTATCAAGAACGATCCCGTTCAGCTTATGCCCCGTGCTGCCGGTGGTGCTGCCGCCGTAGGTGCCTCTGTATGCCGTAAACATGCAGGCGCGGTAGGCGTTTCCTTCGTAGGTCACGTCCTTATAAAAGGCGAAATCCTCGCCGCCGTCGATGTTATACCCCAGCGATTGCCATTGGGCGGTTTCCCCGGCGGCGTTCAGGGCGGCCAGCAGCGCTTCGTCCGTTACCTGCGTTTGGGGGTACGCGCCGAATTCGATCACGTCGCCCGCCGCGTATTCCGCGGCACGGCTCTGTAAAAAGAACAGGGGCGCGCAGTGCAGCGCCAGCAGAAGCGCGCATACCGCGCAGATGATTTTTTTCGTTTTTTTCATAAAAATGCCTCTCTTCCTGTATATGGTTTTTATGATTGCAGTTCCAGAAACAGCTCCGCCGTAAAAAGACCGTTTTCGGCGGAAAGCTCCAGCTTGCCGTTGTATTTCTTCGCAAGGTCCCTTACGTTGCGCAGGCCGATGCCGTGGGCGCGGCGGTTGGCTTTGGTTGTGGCAGGCAGCGCGCCGTTTTTCAGCGCGGGTTCCGCGGGCGTGGGGTTTACGATGCGCAGTATCAGCATGCCTGCCTTTGCCGCGGCGGTAAACGCTATGGTCTGATGGTCCGCGCCGGTCTTTTCGCAGGCTTCAATGGCGTTATCGATCAGGTTGCCCACGCAAACGCACATATCCTTCGGGGCCACGCCCTCTTCCGGTATCATGCCCGCAAAGGTGATTTCTGTTCCGCTCTGCGCCGCCCGCGCGGATTTGATGTTCAGCAGAGAATTCACCACCGTGTTGCCGGTGGAGTAGCGGCGTTCCAAACCGCCGGCGTCTTTGCCGATCTCTTCAAAATACCGCTTTGCGCCGTCGATATCGCCGCGCTCCAGCAGGGCGTTGAGCACAATGGTATGGTTCTTGAAATCGTGCCGGAAGCGCCGCAGGTCTTCGTCGCTCTGCTCCCGCCGCGTTTCGTACAGCAGCAGCTCGTTCAGCTTCCGCAGGATATCGTTCTGTGTATACACCAGCCGGAATACCCTGAACGCCAGATACAGTATCGATAAAAAAATCAAACATGCCGAAACGGCGTAAAGCGCGTCGTACCAGGTTTCGCTCACACCGAATTCTTTATAGTAGCAGGTGAGCTCAAACAGCAGCAGCGATATCACCATCCAAACCGGTATCTGGTGAAACGCGCCCGCGATCACGTTTACGTCCCTGTGATTTGCGCCGCGCAGTACAAAAAACAGCACCGCGCTGCCGAGCAGGATATGAAAGAGCAGTTCCGGCAATATTTCCGCGTGAAAGAACCGGGCAAGAAAGCTCCAGAGCGTGTCTATCGTAAAATAATAGATGAACAGCACCGCAAGATCCCTGAAAAACCGCGGTTTTCGGAAAAAGAAGGGGATCGCCGCGGCCGCCAGCGCGTTTGCGATAAAATCAAGGATCTCGTAGGCGTGTTCCGTTACGGGTGTGAGCAGCAGATACCCGGCGGCGCTGCAGGCAAGGCTCACCCCGGCGCATACAAAAAACCGCCATTTCCCGCTGCGGAACTGCTCGGTAAAAACAGCGCGGATCATCGCGATAAAGCTTGCGATTGTAACCAGATCGCTGATGCTGTATAAAAAAACCATAGTCTTCTCCGTTTTGCAAACATAAAGCACCTTTATTATACAGGATTCGCAACTCATATTCAATAGTTGATTTATTTAGCGCTGTTGATACAAAATATGTATAAAAATTATCAAAAAAAGCTTGCATTGTTAAAAACATGTGCTATAATAAAACACTAATTGAATACAGGAGGCGATTTTATGTATGCAAGCGCATTCCCCGTGATCGACCTTGCGGCCACGGGCGATAACATCCGCCGCTTACGTGTTTCCCGCGGCCTCTCCGTGCGGCAGCTGCAGAGCTATTTCGGCTTTGAAGAACCCCGCGCCATCTACAAGTGGCAAAAAGGCGAGAGCCTTCCCACGGTAGATAACCTCTATGCCCTCGGCAAGCTTCTCGACGTGCCGATGGAGCAGATCCTTGTTCCCGTTTCCTATTATAAAAACAGCGAGCAGCAGGCCGCGGCCTGCTGCTCAAATTGTTTCTCCAGGCTGTTCCGGCTGCGGCAGTCGCCGGAGGTATCCGTCGCCATATTTTTCCGCGGCTTTGGGGTTGTGCGCTGCCGAAGCGGCGCGTAAAGCCATTCCGCGATGCAAGACCTTGTAAAAAGGATCTTTTCTTGCCCGAGGGGCAAAGGTATTGTCCGTTTTTCCTGCGTTTGAGGCGATAGATTGGGTTGCGGTGTGATTGTGTTCACGCGTTTTGGATTGCTCGATTTACGTATCCTGATACGATGCGTGAAGAACGTTCATCTGATCCCGCATATTTCAGCTCGTTCCGTACCTGCTTTTTCAGGTAATTGTTTTGATTGCGCAGCGTTATCGTTCATCTGCGCCTGAACCGGTTTCGGTATACGCAGCTTCTGCCGTACCCGGAGCAGCCGGGGGAGAGGGGGAGGGAGCTTACGCCCCCTCAAGGCCGATGTATTTGTTGAACGCGTTCTTAAAAGTGGCGTTCACATCGAAAGGTTCGGTGTAATCCACTTTTGAAGTGACCAGCTGCAGATCAATGGCGTTGGAGATCTCTCTCGTTTTTTTATTCAGTTGTTCCATCGCCTTGTTTACCACGCTGCGGTTGAAGTTGATGGTGGTCACCCGCCTGACGTCGCAGCGGTAAGAGATTTGGTTGCCCTCCGCGTTAAAGCGGTATCCCGTGCCGCCGCCCACAATGGTCTGCTCGGCGCTGCGCAGGTCGTTCATGGTGCGGAAGGTATCCGCCGCGCGGTAGCGGATGTTATTCAGATTTGTTTCACTGTCCAGATCCACTGGCAGCGTTTTTTTTGCTTTGCGTATGGCGGCGGAGAGCTTTTCCTTCTCCTCCAGCAGGCGGACCGTAAAGCAGCACAGCTCTGTGATGTTATCGTAGTATTCGGTTTCGGGGGCAACAAGCACGGTTTCGTCTTCCGCCTCGCGCATCACTTTGCTGCGGAGGTAGGTATTTTTTACTTTGGTCACATTTTGTTCCCGATCCAGGATCGAAAGCGCCTCGTCAATAAACGACTGCAGCCGATTCTGGAAGCGGAACGCGTCTTTCAGATTCATAAACGTTCACCTCGTATTTGTTATTTTTGATTACGGGCATATTATAGCGGATAAAAACCGGTTTGTCATTGAACCTGCAGTTCAATCATACGTTATTTTATCCGCAGCTCCGTGCTCCGGATATTATGCAGCTGCGTATGCAAAGCTGAATATCTTTATATAAAAATTTTAAACAAATAATTGATTCGTAATAAAAAATATGTTATTCTGTATAATGTATAAGGAATAATTATTCTTAAGGAGGTGTAATAATGAGAATTATTGTTGTTGACGACGAACCTCTTGTGCTTGAGGGTGAGATCAATATGATCCGCCGCTGCGCGCCGCAGGCAGAGATCACCGGGTTCATCAGCCCGAAAAAGGCGCTGGAATATGCTGCCGAAACGCCGGTGGACGTGGCGTTTCTGGATATTCAGATGGGCGAGATGCGCGGCGTTGAGCTGGGGCGCAGATTAAAGCTGCTTCGGCCGGAGCTGAATATCATCTTTGCAACGGCATACGATCATTATTATGCCGAGGCAATGGATCTGCACGCCAGCGGCTATATCCTGAAGCCGATCAAAGAAGAAAGCGTACTGCGGGAATTGGGCGACCTTCGCAATCCCGTTGCGTCGGCGCCCGCCTCGTCCGCAGGCAAGCTGTTTGTTCGCGCTTTCGGCGATTTTGAAGTATTCTGCAACGACGCCCCCGTTTTGTTCCGTTATCAGAAAACAAAAGAGATGTTCGCCTATCTGATCGATCGGCGCGGCGCCATTGTGGAAAGCGAAACGCTGATCACCGTTTTGTGGGGCGGTGAAGACGACCGTTCCAATTTCTTCAAGCAGATCCGCAAAGACCTGAAAGATACCCTCGAGCAGCTCGGCTGCGGCGATATCCTGATCCGCCGCCGGGGGTCCATCGGGTTGCTTACGCAGAATATCAGCTGCGATTATTTTGATTGGCTGAAGGGGCTGCCCTCCGGCGTAAACGCCTATCACGGCGAATATATGCGGCAATACGATTGGGCGCAGTCCACATGGGTAAATCTGGAGGGGAAGTCGAATCTATGGGAATGATCAACGGTTCTCTTTCCATGCTGTGCGCCGTGCTTGCGGTGCTGCTGATTTTTGCGCTGCAGCTCAGCCCGCAGTGGCGGAGGATCCCTGCCGCAAAACCGGCGATCCTCACCATGGCTTTTGTTTTTCTTGTGCTCATCAGCGAAAGCATCGCGTTCTTTCTGCAGGAGACAAATGCTGCGGTGTTCAATATCTTTGCCGTGGTCAACGGCGTTGCCAGCTTTGCCGTAGAATGGACCTTTGGGTTGATGGTGGTAGCCCGGGTAAAGGTTTCCGCAAAAATGAAACGCGGCATGCTTACGGCGCTTGGTGTGTTCTGTGTTGTCGGGACCGTTTTGTATATCGTCAACGGTATTCATCCGGTCTTCTTTGATTATTATAATATGCAGTATCTGTCCTTCGGCGGGTACCTGATACTTACCATCCTCAATTACGGTTTTTTTATCGGTTCCACGATACTGCTTCTGATCAAAGGCAATAATATCCCCCTGCGCGACCGTATCTTTCTTGTAATCACCCAGCTGATTCCGATTTTTTCCGTTGTGCTGGATGCCGCCTTCCCGGGGCTGTACTCTTGGGACGTGCTGGTGTTTATCGCCGTTGCCGCAAACTATATCCATCTGATGTTTGTTTCCGCCGAAACGGCGCAGAAGAAGATCGACCGAATGGAGCTGGACCGCATCAGGGCGACGCAGGAACGCATGAAGCCACATTATATATATAACGTGCTGTCCTCCATCTATTATCTCTGCGAAGAGGATCCGAAAACAGCGCAGAAGGCGATCAGTATCTTTTCCGATTATCTGCGGGGCGTACTGAAAATGATGGATACCGAATCGCTGATCCTTTTTTCGGAGGAACTGAAAACCGTTTATAATTATGTGGATCTCGAAAAAATGCGTTTCGGAGATCAGTTTGAGATCCGCTATAATATCGAGGCGAAGGATTTCCGTATCCCGCCCTTCACCGTGCAGCCTCTGGTGGAAAACGCCGTGAAGCACGGGCTCGAAAAAGGGGACGGCAAAGGCGAGATCCTTGTTGAGAGCTACGAAGACCCAAACGGGTATTATATCAACGTATACGATAATTACGGCGGATTTGATCCCGAAACGGAGAAAACCGGCACGGGATTCGGCACAAGATACATCCGTAATATGCTTGCGCTTACCGGCTGCGGCGAGATGACGCTGCAGAGCGATGTGGACGGATGGACCGTGGCAACCGTATATATCAATAAAAAAGCGTCCCCTCCCAAGCCGGACCGCAGGCCGGACCGGCATTGGCTGCGGCAGATATTGGGCGATTGACCGTATAGGACAGGTGAAAAATGCACGTATTTTCTGAAAATACGTGTCTTTTTTTGTTGATTTAAACAAAATACAGAAAAATCGGAGAATGCTAACTTAAAACTAACCTAAAGCAAACTTACTTGTATTTTCGATATTTTACAATGTAACCAAGCTAAAAAAGACAAGAGGGAGCATGCGCAATGACAGATAAAGAGCTGCGCAGACTGTCAAAGGTCGATTTGCTGGAACTGCTGATCATAGAAAGGCAGGAGATCGATCGGCTCGAAACAGAAAAAAACCGTATCACCCGGGAGCTTGAGGCGGTGAATCAAAAGCTTGAAAAAGCTTCCAGAGAGCTTTCCGATTCGCAGGAGCTGCTGAAAAACAGTTTTTTGCTGCAGGATCGCCCTTCTGACGCGTGATGAAACAATTATAAATTAAGAGGTCTCATATGAATGAAACGCCGGCCGCACGTTTCACTGCGGCGGATCTTCCTACGCTGGAACAGCTGCAAATGCTGCAAAGCGAGGAGAGACGCGGTCGTGAACAGCCTACTGAGCGGCAAGAGGAAATACAACAGAATACAACTGTAGCGCCGCGCGTTTTCTTCTATGCAGACGCCCCCTCTTCGGAACAACTGCGGACAATTCAGCAGGAGCTCGGCGGAACCGCCGGTCCGGCTCCTGAGCCGGATATCGGTTCGCCTGCGTTGTCCAATGCCGTACAGCAGGATGTTCGCGCAGAAGAGCGAGAACGCAAAGAACGGGAGAAAAAAGCCCGCCTTGCCGCAAAACAGGCGGAGCGTGAACGTAAAGCGCAAGAAGAAAAAGCCCGTATCGCCGCCCGGCAGGCGGAACGTGAACGTATAGATCGTGAAATCGCCCGTCTTGCCGCCGAGCAGGAGGAGCGCGAACGCAAGGAGCAAGAGAGAAAAGCCCGTCTTGCCGCTGAGCAGGCGGAGCGCGAACGTGTAGAAAAAGAAATCGCCCGCCTTGCCGCAGAGCAGGCCGAGCGCGAACGCAGAGAGCGCGAAGAGATCGCCCGTATCGCCGCCGAGCAGGCGGAGCGTGAACGTGTAGAACGCGAGATCGCCCGTCTTGCTGCCGAGCAGGCGGAACGCGAGCGCAGAGAACGCGAAGAACAAGCCCGCCTTGCCGCGCAAGAGGCGGAGCGCAAACGCAAAGCGCGTGAAGAAAAAAAACGTATCGCGGCGGAATTAACAGAGCGCAGCCGCAGAGAGCGGGAAGAAAAAGCCCGCCTTGCCGCCGAACAGGCGGAGCGCGAACGCAGAGAGCGGGAAGAAAAAGCCCGCCTTGCCGCCGAACAGGCGGAGCGCGAACGCAGAGAGCGGGAAGAAAAAGCCCGCCTCGCCGCCGAACAGGCGGAGCGCGAACGCAAAGAGCGGGAAGAGCAAGCCCGCCTTGCCGCCGAACAGGCGGAGCGCGAACGCAAAGAGCGGGAAGAGCAAGCCCGCCTCGCCGCCGAACGGGCGGAGCGCGAACGCAGAGAGCGGGAAGAGCAAGCCCGCCTCGCCGCCGAACAGGCGGAGCGCGAACGCAGAGAGCGTAAAGAGAAAGCCCGCGCGGCCCGTAAGCATTCGTCAATGCAGAATGCGGCGCCCGCGCAAGCGGCAAAATACGCCGCAAAGCCTTCGGATTCCCCAAAAACCATGCAGCAGGTTCGTTCCGAGCCCGCAAAGGGAACCCTTTCGGCAAACGCGATGCCCATTGTAAAAAAGGCGAAAGCCGCGCCGCAGCCGATCATGTTCGCATCGGTGAAGCCGGAACAAGCCGCGGCGGAGGCCACGCCTGCGCAGCCGAAACAATCGGCGCAGGCTGAAAAGCGGGCCCCCGCGCCGGCCCCTTCGGCGTCAGGCGAAGAACAGCGCTTTACCGCATATGATTTCGCAGCTGAGATCCGCCGTAAACGGATGCAGGAAAACGGGTACAGCATAACGGAAGAAGACTTCCATAATTTACGCGATAATCCCGAGATCCTTGAGATAAAACCCGAGCCCGAAAATGAAACGGCGACGCCTGCGCCGACCGAGACGCCCGAAACACCCGCCGAGGAATCGCATGAAACCGCAAAACCGGTGGAGGGGCTTCCCACCGCCGAGCAGTATCAGAAACAGCTGCGCAGGCAGTCCGGTAGAAGAACGCGCCGCGCGGGTGAAAAACCCACGGACGAACAGCTGCAGAACGCGCAGAAAAAAATCTTTTACCGCAGAAATTTTTTTCGCGTCCTTAAAAACACGGTGTTCACGCTGATCACCGTTTCCGCCGTGGCGGTGCTCATCGCGGTGCTTCTGCTGCCCGTGCTGCGCATCTACGGCACCTCTATGACGCCCACGCTGGACGAGAACAATCTGGTTCTTTCCATCAAGGGCAGTAAGTTTGAAACCGGCGACGTGATCGCCTTCTACTATAACAATAAGATCCTTGTAAAGCGCGTGATCGCGCGCTCGGGTGAATGGGTAAACATTGAACAGGACGGCACCGTTTCCGTAAACGGCAAAATAATCGATGAGCCCTATATCAGCGGCAAAGCCTTCGGCGAGTGCGATATCGAGCTGCCTTATCAGGTGCCTGAGGGCCGTGTGTTCGTAATGGGCGACCATCGTGACGTTTCCATCGATTCGCGCAATACCTCTATCGGGTGCGTGGCGGAGGAACAGATCGTGGGAAAAATCGTATACTGTATCTGGCCGTTCAAGTCGATCGGCGCAGTTGAATAGCAAAAAAGCTCATTTATCCAAAGCAGCATATAAAATCCATAAAGAAAGGGAGGGATGTGTAAATGGAGCGATTCCGATTCAGATATCTGCAGAAACGCTGGCAGAAGGTGCTGTTGGCGCTGGGTGCGATCGTTGTGTTCGTTACCACTTACGCGCTGATCCTTCCCGCGATCACAATTGATACCGATACGGCCGAAAAAGATCCCGCCATCGTTATGGAAGAAGAGAGCAACTCCTCTGATGCGTACCCCGCCGTATCGCTGGAAGAGAAGGCCGCCTCCATCACCGTAAAGGTGGATGCCGAAAGCGGCGTATTCCCGCAGGATACCGTTCTGGTGCTCAACGAAACCGAAGAGACCCCCGAAATGCGCAGCGCCATTCAGGACGCGGTTTCGGCAAAGGTGGTATCCATGCACGCCGTGGACGTAGCCTTCGAGAATCCCGACGGCGAGGCCGTATCTCCCCAAAACGCTTATCAGCTCACGCTGAATTCCGAAGCGATCTCCCCCAATGCGGATCAAACCGTGGTTACAATCAACAGCGAGGGTGAGGTCCATAAGGTTGAAGATCCCGCCTTTGCGGAACGGCAGGTCGCCTTTGAGGCGGACGACGGGCTTACCGTAGCGGTGGTTGAAACCGAAGAACTTACTGCGGAATATCTCTCCGCAAACGGCTCGCTTTACGAGGTTACGGTAACCTACGATTATACGGCCAAAATCCCCGATGATTCTACGCTGTCCATCAGAGAATTTGATCACAGCAGCGCCGAATACAAAACGATGCGTGACGCCGTTCTCGCTTCTTCCGAGTTGGAAGACTCCTCGCCCACCATGATCCAGACCGAAACGGGCATCGTGCTTCGGGACGGGCTTGA
Source organism: uncultured Clostridia bacterium (assembly GCA_946627725.1). Taxonomy (GTDB): domain Bacteria; phylum Bacillota; class Clostridia; order Oscillospirales; family Acutalibacteraceae; genus RUG806. The sequence goes on along the minus strand of CAMOVW010000010.1, from coordinate 2,870 downwards.
CGCCGCAGAAGGCGATTCCGCCGGCGATATGGGTATGGATGCTTTCGATCTTACCATCTTCGGCCCGGACGGCGCCGTAGTTGAGCCTGCCGCTCCGGTACAGGTGAGCATAAAGCGCAAATCGCTGCCGGATGAAGACAAAGAGGCGCAGGATTACGATACGATTCAGGTGCTGCATCTGAATGAGAGCGGCAACGCGCCGTTTGTAGAGAATATGCAGCCTGAGGTGCTCATTACCGAAAACGGCATCGCGGCGGAGTTTGAAACCGAGAGCTTTTCCACCTATACGCTGAGCTGGCGGTTTAATTCCAACGGCACCCACTACCGCAGTTCCACGATCCATTACGGCTACATGAACGGCAACAGCTTCGTGGAGTTCCCCAACGGCACCATCACGCAGGATATCAGCATCAGCACCTCCGCCTCGCCGGCGTTCCTGATCTACGACGCGCCCGGCTATGAGTTCTCTTCGGCGCATCTTAACCGCCCCACCGGCACCGCGATCGAGCCGTTGATCCGTTACAACAGCAGCCGCTGGCAGTATACCCCGGATGGTACGACGAACTGGGCCAACATAGCCAACAGCGACGCAACCACCTCCAATCAGGATATTTACATGGTCTATCAGGCGAAGCAGCCCGTTATAGAGGGCGGCGAAGCCAAGCTGTATGAATACGGCGCGGACGATACGCCTCCCGCCCCCACGGCGGAAAAGAATTCCGAGAACAACCACGACGGCACGCGTACCATTTCGCTGAGCATCTCCGGCGGCGCCACCCCCATAGAGGTGGAAAAGCTGGCGGACGTGATCGTGGTATTCGACGTTTCCGGTTCCATGGGCAGGTATATAAACAGTGAAAGCAACGCTGAGAATTATGAAGATTCCCGCCTGTATCACACCAAAGAGGCCGCCAAGGCGCTGGCGGATGAACTTTTGAACGGCGCCCAGTATTTCAACCGCGACGGCGAGCATCTGGTGCGCATGTCGCTCATCAAGTTCTCCAACATCGCCGAGCAGGTGAACAGCGGCTTTGAATTCGGGAACTTCACCGAGAATTACGCCACCTTCGCCGCTGCCATCGACGGCATGAACGCCAACGGCGGTACGAACTGGGAGCATTCCCTGCAGCTTGCCAACGAGGTGAGCGATCTCGACCCCGATCGCGCCACCTTCGTGATCTTCATTACGGACGGCAACCCCACCTGGCGTATGACCCGTTCGCCGCAGGACGCGATGACGGACACGGAATTATTGAGAACAGGCTCCACGGTAAGGGATATGTATAACGGCACCACCTACCAGTATTACCGCAGTTTCAACGTTTTCGGCAGGGGCGACTCCGATAACCTTGGTAATAACTACGCCGCCGCCCTCGCGCAGGTAGAATCGATCATCAGCCACAATAAGCTCTTCTATTCCATCGGCGTTTCCAATGCCGTTACCAATCTCGAGCAGCTCACCACCGAGGCGCACGCCAATGTGGGCAAGGACGGCACGGATCACAGCTTCAAAGTTACGGACGAGGATGAGCTTTACAACGCCTTCGATGAAATCCGCGCCGCCATCGCCGCAACCCTCGGCTGGACCAACGTGGATATCGACGACGGCATCACCGAGGAAACGGAGCTGAGCGCAAAGGTCCCCGTTGCCGATCTTGCCGGCACTGCCGATTTTGAGTATTACGTCACGAAAAACGGCGTTACCACTCCGTGGACGCTCCCCGCGAACTGCCAGCCCGCCGCCTATAACCAGAACTCCGGCTGCGTGGAGTGGCACATGGGCAGCAACTTCCAGCTCGAGCAGGGCGTGACCTACACCGTGCAATTCAGGGTGTGGCCCTCGCAGCAGGCGCTGGATTATATTACGCAGATACAAAACGGCGTTATCACCTACGACGAGCTGCCGGATAACGTGAAAGAGCAGATCGTGCTGGATACAGCCACGGGCGTATACACGCTGAAAACGAACAAAGATCCCATGACCTTCTCTTACGAGCTGAGTAAAAAGACCGGCGATACCGTGGTGGTGGATCATTCACTCTCAGGCGAGGGCCAGATCACCGTGATCAACAGCGATCCGCTGGTGCTGGATTCCATGATCATGCGCATCGATAAGCAGTGGCTCGATTTTCTTACCGACGCAGAGGACCGTATGGACGAGGTCACCCTTTACCTGCAGCGGCGTTTGCACAACGACGCCAATGGGCCCGACGACGGCTGGGAGGATTTTGAGGTCTTCCACCGCAATGCAGACGGCACATGGGAAACCACCAACCGTTTTATCTTTAGCGATATGAACGAATGGTCCATTTCGTTCTACATCACACCCGGTCTGATCGACGCGTCCAACGACTCTCTGGACCCCGGTTACGAATATCGCGTGCAGGAGCCGGGAATCGATTACCACTATGAGCTGGACGCCGAAACCATTCGGCCGATGTTCTACGGGCACGAAACCATAACGGAAGGCAATAAGGAAAATCTGGAGCAGAAGGACGTTTATATCGTAGAGGAGTATCTTGACGACACGGACGGCAGCCATTCGCTTTCTGCGATCAACAAGGTAAAAGGCGGTATCCACGTAACGAAGCATCTGCTCGACGCCGCCGGCAACGAGATCACGAACGACGATACGGTGTTCACGATCAAGGGCTATATCCTCGATCCCGACGGGAATCCCTATACCTTCGATACCTCGCTCGATACGCGTACCGATAAAAGCACGAAAAACGGTGCGAGTGCAGAATGGCTCGAGCACCAGAATGATCCCATCGCGTTCCATACGTATGATTCCACCGGTACGCAAACCGGCTATAAGCTGCACGTGGCGTCCACCGACGATATCACGCTTGAGCTCAAGGCGGGCGAAT
>CAMOVW010000009.1 GCA_946627725.1 uncultured Clostridia bacterium | reverse complement strand
CTTCTTACGGCGACGCGGCGTACGGCCGTGTGGACCCCGCGGGGGAGGAATTCAACGTGTGCAGCGTTACCCGCAAAAAGAACCGCGTATTTTTATGGAACTGGATCTGGCCCCTCGACGGCGAACTTACGCTTGGGGGCTATCAGACCAAACTGCGGGAGGCCCGCCTGCTGCCCTCCGGCGAAGCGCTTCCCTTTGAGCAGGATAAGGCCCGCATCACGGTGCGCGGCCTGCCGCCGAAATCCCCCGATGCGGTATGCAACGTGGGCGTGGTGGAGCTGATCTTTGAAGAGGAGCCGAAAATCATACAGTTTTCCCTCTATCCGCAGCTCCACGGCGGCGCGCGTTTTCTGTAAAATCATAAAAAGGCCGTACGGCTGCCGCCCCGTTGATTGCGGGCGCAGCGCGAAACGCGGCCGGAAAGGATCGCGGATATGAAAAAAAGAATTCTTTCCGTTTTGCTGCTGCTCTGCATGGTTGCCTGCGCCGTGCGTTTTAACGCGGGCGCGCATACGCCTGCCGAGCGGATCTCGTTAACGCTCCGCAGCGACGTCGCCGGACGTACGGAGGCGGATTACACCGCTTTTATCACCGTAAATTCCGGCGGTGTGCGGTACAGCTTTCACAACGAGGGGCCAGTATTTACCGCCGATTACGCCGGTACCGTGACCTATGCGCCGCTAACGGCGGGCAGGACGTATTACGTTGACTACCTGCTCGAAGCCGCGGACGGATATACGCTGCCGGATACGCTCGGGCTCAACGACCTTGATATATCGTGCGGCAAGGGCGTAACGGTGTACGGGGCGTCGGTTGTGAGCGCGCGTGAGCGGATCTCCGACGGCGGCTTTGAAACCTTCCGCGGATTGCGTATCCAGGCGAAGGTGCTTGTAGACGGCAGCCCGTTTCAGCGGATCCTCGGGTGGTTTCAGGACCTGATCCTGAAGATCAGGGCGTGGTCGCTGTATTGACGGATTTTTGCAGCGCGGCGCCGGTATAATTAATATCGAATAAAGAAGGAGATATGATCATGAAATCATTGAAAAAAATCATTTGCGCGGTACTGAGTATTATCATGCTGTTTTGCTTTTTCTGCATTTCCTCCGCGGCCGAAGAGACGCAGATCAGAAACGTTATCTTTATGATCGGGGACGGCATGGGATATAATCATCTTCGTCTGGCCGAACAGGAAGGGTATACGCTGTTTATGGAGCAGGGGGCAGATCTTGCGGGCTGGAGCCGTACAAGATCCGCTTCGAGCTCCGTAACGGATTCCGCCGCGGGCGCTACGGCGCTCTCCTGCGGTATCCGCGTTGCAAACCGGCAGGTATGCGTGTTTCCCGATGATACGCATCCGGGCGAAACGCCGCGCATCATCACCGAAAACGCGGCGCGGCACGGCATGCACGTGGGCATTGTTACCTCCGATAAAACCACCGGCGCAACGCCCGCCGCGTATTCCGCCCACACCTCTTCCCGCGATAACGAAAAAGATATCTCTTCGCAGCAGCTTTCCTCCGGTTTCGATCTGATCTGGGGCGCGAATACAAGCACCGTAACCGCGTCACAGGCGGAGGCGAACGGGTTTGTTTACGTTACCAACGTTTCCGGGCTGCGGGCGCTGGAGCCGGGTACCCGGAGCTTTGGGCAGTTCCCCTCGGACGGATGGAAGCTCTCCCCGTCGAAAAGCACGCCCACGCTGGAGGAAATGACGCGCAAATCGATCGAGCTGTTGAGCGCTGACGCCGCAAACGGGTTCTTCCTGATGGTGGAGGGGGCGCACATCGATAAGATCAGCGACGATACGTTGAACAACGCCGTGGATTACCCCTCGAAACGCGCCGATACGGCCGAAGCGGTAAAAAGCTTTGATCTGGCGGTGCAGGCCGCCGCGGAATTCGCCCGCGCCGACGGCCATACTATGGTGATCGTTACGGCGGACCATGAGACCGGCGATCTGTATTATGAAGAAAATACGATGGAATACACCTTCCATTCGTCAGGCCACACGGGAAAGAACGTGCCCGTGTTCGTTTACGGCGCCGCGGACCTCTTTGCGGAGGACGCTGCGATGGATAACCGCGATTTTCCGAATCTGATCGCGGCCCGCCTCGGCTGGGAAGAGCGCTTCCCGGTTGCGGATCCCGTTCCCGCGGAGCCGACCGAAACGCCCGACAACGATACTGAGAAGCCCGCGAAGCAGACGCTGTGGCAGAGGATCGCCGCATTTTTCAGAAAAATAGGGGATTTCATCCGCAGGCTTTTCCGCAGATAAAGCATATACGGTAATGATCCGATGAACAACGTATTATTCACCGGCAGGCAGGGCAGAAACCATCTGCAGGGCATTGCCGTGGACGAAAAAAACGGATATATCTATTATTCGTTCACCACCCGGCTGGTAAAAGGTGATCTGCAGGGCAATATCATCGGCAGCGTTGAGGGGCTTGTGGGCCACCTCGGCTGTATCGCGTTCTGCCAAGAGGACGGAATGATCTACGGTTCGCTGGAATTCAAGAAGGATTCCGTAGGCGCGGGGATCCTGCGCTCGCTGGGCGACGCCGGCGAATATGCGGACGGCTTCTACGCCGCCGTGTTCAACGGCGAAAAGATCACGCGCATGCGTATGTCCGCAGAAAAGGACGGCGTGATGCGGGCGGCCTTTCTGCCGGAGGTGCTGCGGGATTACGTGGGCATGGGTACGGATAAAACCGGCAGGCCCGTTTTGCACCGGTACTGCTGCAGCGGTATCGACGGCCTCTGTTTTGCCCCGCTGCCCGGGGATACCGACGGCAAACGGTACTGCTGGATCGCCTACGGCGTTTATTCGGACCTCGGGCGGCAGGATAACGACCATCAGGTGCTTTGCTGCTACGATCCCGAAATCCTCCGCGCCGCGGCGCGGCCGCTGCTGCAAACGGCGATGCACCGGCAGGGGCCGGAGAAGCCGCTGCAAAAATATTTCGTCTTTACCGGCAACACGGTATACGGCGTGCAGAATCTGGAATACGACGAAAAAAACCGGCTGCTGCTGATGGCGGTTTACGCCGGAAAGAAGCCCATATACCCGAATTACGATATGTACGCGGCGGATCTTTCCGTGCCCGCCGTGCGTATGCCGCTGGCGGGGCTGAACGAAACCGGCGAGGCGCTCACCCTGTTCGGCGCGTCCGGCCCCGAAGACGCCGCCCGTATCCGCGGCTGGCGTTTCCCCTACGGCCAGTGCGGCATGCACTTCAGATCGGACGGCGCTCTGTACATGGCGCAGCCGGTAAAACAAAACGGCGAAAACGCGGCGTACATCCGCCTGTACGCCTTCGACCCGCAAGCCGGATTCCGTGAAAGAACCGGGTAAGCCAAACCAACGGCAGACTCATAAAAACCACCGCCCGCAAAAACGCCAGCGTGCTCGGCTCCGGCAACAATTTCTATCTCTCGGCGCGCGCGGGCAAGATCAACAGCTTCTGTTTCAAATTCTCCGAAGATTCGCTTCAGGTGGAATTTACGGAAAAAAACAGCCCCAAGGCCGTTGTAAACGTGGGGCTGGACGGCGAATATCTGTTTTCGGAGATCAGCCTTTCCGAGCTTACCGTTCCCGTGGCGAGCTACGGTTCGTGGATCCGCGAAAACGTATTCAAGCTTACCGTCGTCCCGCAGAATATGGCGCAGTACCGCGAATTCTTCTTCCGCTTCCTTCCGAAGGGCGTGGTGCACGTTACCAGCCGCGCAAAGCCCGGCTTCAAGGATCTGTTTGAATTTTATCTTTTTTTTGTTAAAGACCATTGAATTGTTCACAATTATTCGTTATAATAGAACCGTTCAATATACAAAGGAGTATGACTATGAAAGGTTATTTCAAAAAATCATTATCTCTTCTGCTTGCGATGATCCTGCTTGCCGGCGTATGCGCGCCTGCGTTTGCCAAGGAAACGCAGTGGATCTCGCAGAGCCTGAGCGATATCCCCGTGATCCGTATCTCCGGCGACGGCGAAAAGCTGTACGACGAAGACGGCAACAAGGTATTCCATTACAAAGACTTCGGCTCCATTTTCAAAAACGACGACGACGACGGCGACAATGAAACGCTGCGCGCCGTTGCCAATATCATGATGCCCTTCCTGATCCAGGGTATGCTGCTGGATAACTGGGACCCTTATTATGAGAACCTGCAGAAGGAGATCGGCGAGCTGTTTGAGCATTCGCTGCTCGATAAAGACGGTAATCCGCAGTACGGCACCGATATCAGCCCCGATCGGCAGGAAAAAATGGAGAGAACGCGCCATAACGATCAGGCGTGGAGAACCGGCGACGGAACGAAGTATTACGTGCACGACAGATACTGGTTCTATTACGACTGGCGTCTCGATCCCATTGAGACCGCCGCAGAATTCAAAGCATATATCGACGATATCCTCGCTTCCACCGGCTGTTCGCAGGTGGGCGTGGTGGCCAGCTGCCTGGGTACCAACGTTGTTACGGCGTATCTTGCCGTGTATCCCGAGCACGCCGCGGCCCACGTAAGGGGCGTGGCTTACGACGGCAGCGTTGTTGCAGGCGCAGAGATGATGAGCGAGGCCATCAGCGGCAAATTCAATATCGATCCCGCAGCCATCGACCGCGCGCTGCTGGACTGCAACGCCATCGGTATGTTCAACGTGGACGAGTTCGTGAACATCACGCTTGAAATGCTGGATGAAACGGGCATCTTTGAGAACATGCTCGCCATCCCGAAGAAAGCGATCTATTACCGCATCGTGAAGGGCGCCACCAGTGCGCTTGCGCTTTCCACCTTCTATACCTGGCCGAACTACTGGGCATGCGTATCGAAAGAGGATTATCCCACCGCCATGGAATACGTGTTCGGCCCCGAGGGCAGCGAGAAACGCACCGAATATGCGGGCCTGATCGCAAAGATCGAAAATTATAATACCGTGGTAAGGCAGCATGTTCCCGAGATCCTCACCCAAACCGTGAACAACGGCGTGCATTTCGGTGTGATCTCCAAATACGGCTTCCAGACGCTGCCCATCTGCGAAACGAACTACCTGGTCTCCGATCAGTTCGCTTCCGTCGGCCGTACCTCCTTCGGTGCGACCACCGGCACCATCTATCAGGATCTTTCCGATGAATACATTGCAGAGAGAACCGCTGCGGGCTTCGGCAATTATATCTCCCCCGACGGGCAGATCGACGCCTCTACCTGCCTGTTCCCCGAAAGCACCTGGTTCATCAAGGGCTCCAGCCATTCCAACTGGTCCGATTGGGAGCTGCGCCTGCTGTACGATATCGCTTCCTCCAAAGAACAGCTCACCGTGGAAAACGCCTGCTGGCCCTCCCGTTTCGTTGTGTATTCATACACAAATCCGGATGAGGCAAGCGACGGCGAGATCGAAACCATGACGGCCCTGAACTGCGATACCGAAAACTGGGCGGCGGAAAACAAGGCAGACAGTTCCCTTACTGCGCTGCAGAAGGCCATCAAGGCGCTTTCTTCCTGGTTCAGATGGATCAAGGCCCTGTTCAGCAAGCTCTTCCGCAAGGGCTGATAAAGCGAAAATCAGTTTCAATCATTTTCAGTTCGCGCAGCAAAGCGACGGATAAAACAAACGGAGCGGTCATGCGGATCGCTCCGTTTTGCAGCTGTATGGAGTTTTGGCGGCAAAGGATGCGGGTAAATTGCAAATTATAATTTAGCGAGAAGCAGTGAGCGTATAGCGTTGAGCGTTGAGCGAGATACAAAAGCAGGGATATGTATTTGCAGATTCCTGCAAAAAGACGGACTTCTCTTTGTATAATCTGACATTCTGATCCATTCCAATGATACGAATCGCCATCCCGCGCTGTGATTCTCGCTATACGCTATACGCTCAATGCTCAACGCTTAAGTGCAATTTGCCCCTCCATTACAAACACCCGTAAATCTCTGTACTTTCCGCGTTTTGCCCTGCCGGACTTGCAAAAATGCTTGACGCGCCGCGGCAAAAGGATTATTCTTATCTTGTACGGCTATATCGCCGGGGCGGTGATTCCGCCGCGCAAGGCGCTGGCCGGATTCAACATGTGGGCGTATATGTCGGATGGGGCGATAGGATCACGGCGTTTTTTGCCGCCAAAAACAGCGCCTTTGCTGAAAATTGCCTTGCGAAAATCGGTGAAAACAAAAAAAGCGGCGGCGGCAAAAACGCGCCGCAGGGCAAAAAGAAGAAAAAACGCTGAGAGCCCTGCCGCCGGAATCAAATCGTACGTTCTTATAAAGGAGTGTTGTTGTATGGTACATAAATCCAAAAAATCATTCGCCGCGGTATGCGCGTGCTGCTTTGCCGCCGCGATCGGTTTCGCGGGCTGCGGTAAAACGCCCGCCCCCGCAAAGGCGGAGGAGCCGACCACCACAGTCGGCGAGGACGGCGTTGTCCTGTCAAACGACGCGTCCGGCTTCGTTCTGCTTACGGACGTCGTGCCGGACGCGATTCTGGAGATCCGCTATTATTCCACCTATAATTTCGTGGGCGACCGCATCGAGGGCTACGAGGAGCCCGTTGCCCTGCTCACCAAAGAGGCCGCCGCTGCGCTGAAGGCCGCCTCTGACGACTTTATCGCCAAAGGCTACCGCCTGAAGATCTACGACGCCTACCGTCCGCAGATGGCGGTGAGCAACTTCGTGCGCTGGGCGCAGGATACGGAAGATACCCGCATGAAGGCGTATTTTTACCCGGATCTTACCAAGGACGTGCTCTTTCCTCAGGGGTATATTGCGGAGCACTCCGGCCACAGCCGCGGCAGCACCGTGGATCTTACGCTGGTGGATATGCAAACCGGCAAAGAGCTGGATATGGGCGGCGTGTTCGATTTCTTCGGCGAGCTCAGCCATCCGGATTATAAGGATATCACCGAGGCGCAGTACGCCAACCGCATGATCCTGCGCGAGGGGATGCTCTCTCACGGCTTTAAGCCCCTGCCGGAGGAATGGTGGCACTTCACGCTGGAAAACGAGCCCTATCCCGATACCTATTTCACCTTCCCGGTAAGCGGCGCCTGCGTATCGGCGGAATGAAGCCATAACAAAAACCCTTCCGCTTTTCAAAGCCAGAAGGGGTTTGCGATCTTATACGGCAAGCCTGCAAAAAACGGTGCGGCTGCAATGTCATTAAGTTAAGATAAAGACGGCGTGGCAGACCGCCTGATCGGCCTGATCCACCGGCTGGTTTTTCTGCTGCTTTCCGGGTTCAAGAATATTTGCTGAAGCGCGGGATTCTTTTTGTAAAACCGCGATCCGTATCATTATAGAAATAACACCGAAAAGAAAAAGGCAATATGAATTTTTCAGAATTCAGCAATAAATACCGGCTGCGGCTGAACGCGCAGCAGAGTGAGGCCGTTTGCATGGTAAACGGCCCCGTTTTGCTGCTCGCCGTGCCCGGCAGCGGAAAAACGACGACGCTGGTTTCCCGGCTGGGATATATGATCGAGGCGTGTTCCATCGCGCCGGAATCCATTCTTACCGTCACGTATACAAAAGCCGCCGCCATGGATATGAAGCGGCGGTTCTGCCGGCTGTTCGGGGACAGCGCTGCCGGGCGGATCCCGTTCCACACCATCAACAGCCTTTGTTATCATATCATTCGCGATTACGCGGGCACGATCAGCGGGAACCGGCCCTTCGACGTCGCCTCTGAAGACGTGCGCTCGCAGATCCTGCGGGAACTCTATATCCGCGAGACCAAAGAATATCCCACGCCTGCGGATCTGGACGATCTGAAAACGCAGATCTCCTACGTAAAAAACATGATGCTTACAGAGCAGGAGATCAAAGCGCTTGATTCGCCGGCATATCCTTTCTCGAAACTGCTGGCGGGCTGCGACGAGGCCCTGCGCCGGCGCAGCCTGATGGATTACGACGATCAGATGATCTACGCGCTGCGGTTCCTACGCGCCTATCCCGCGCTGCTGCAGCGGTACCGCAGCCGTTTCGAATACCTGTGCGTGGACGAGGCGCAGGATACCTCAAAAATACAGCATGCGCTTCTGCGGCTGCTGGCGGGGGAGCGCCACAACATATTTATGGTGGGGGATGAGGACCAGAGCATTTACGGGTTCCGCGCCGCGTACCCCGAGGCCCTGATGCAGTTCGAAACGGACCACCCCGGCGCAAAGGTCCTGTTTCTGGAGCAGAATTTCCGCAGCGACGCAAATATCGTGGGGCTGGCGGATAAGGTGATCCGCCATAACGCCGACCGGCGTGAAAAGCAGCTGCTGGCAACGCGCCCCGCAAAAAATGAGATCAAAAAAATACCGGTCCCGCACCTGAAGGCCCAATACGCGTACCTTATGAAGCTGGCGGCGGATTGCAAAACGCAAACGGCGATTCTGTATCGGGATAATGAAAGCGCCATTCCGCTGATCGATCAGCTGGAGCGCAGCGGCATTCCGTATATATCCAAAGAAAGGGAATATAAATTTTTCTCCCACAGAATCGTGCGTGATATCCGCGATATCCTCACCTTCTGCCTGCATCCGGAAGACGCCGACGCGTTTGAGCGGGTTGCGATGCGGCTGGGGCTGTACGTAAAAAAAGAAACGGTCCACGCCGCCGTAACGCAGGCAAAGCGCAGCGGCCGACGCGTGCTGGATCTGCTCTCGGAAGCGGATCTCTCCGGATATCAGCTGCGAAACGTGCGGTCTGTGCGAACGCATTTTCAGAAGATGCGGCGCGATACCGCATCCTACGCGCTGAATCGGATCCGTTCTTACATGGGGTACGGCGATTATCTTGAAAAGAATTACCCCAAAGAGCGAAAAACCGAGCTTTTGCAGCTTCTTGCGGATTCCGTAAATACGATCCCTGAATTTCTGCAGCGGCTGGAAACGCTTGAAAAACGGGTGCAGGAAAAGAAAACCGACGTTGAAAGCCCCCTGATCCTGTCTACCGTCCATTCCGCAAAGGGGCTTGAATACGATACCGTTTATCTGCTTGATATCATCGACGGCGTATTGCCGGAGGAACCCCTGCGCGTCACCCGCAACGCGGATCCCGCGGCCGTCCGTAAACTGGAGGAAGACCGTCGCCTGTTCTATGTGGGGATCACCCGGGCAAAGAACCGGCTGTGCATCTTTGAACGGCAGGACCGATCCTCCATGTTCCTGCGGGAAGCCTTTGCTCAGGATAAACCCGCCGGTTCCGCTGCTGCGAAAAAGACCGCGCCTGAAAAACGGACCGGTCTGGAACCGCTCCCGCCGGATTGGGAACCGCTTCCCGAAGAAACGGTTTATCACCATTCGTTCGGAAAGGGCGCGGTGCAAAGCTATTCACCGGCGGAAGACGCCGTTACCATCCTGTTTTTATCCGGCCAGATCAAAAAACTGGACCGGAAAACCGCGGTGGAAAGAAAGCTGCTGCTGAAGTATACGTAAAGATATCCGTTCGATCAGAGAACGGTATCAAAATAAACCGGCCGTCACGAACAGCGCGCCGAAAGCAGGATTCATTGCTCCCAACCGCGATGTGATGGGTTTACCTGATTCCGGCGGACGATTGATGATCGTCTACAGCGGTGTACCCGAAAGCGAACGCTGCTGCAGAGCTGATACGCCGTTCAATTTATTGATTCGGGTATGCGGTTGCTCATTCGTCGTCGTATAAATAATATTTGCTTATGCTGTTACAGGATGGACAATTTGTGCCATAACTTCCCTCATATCCGCATTTTATTTTCAAAAAAATCCGGCGACGGTCCCGCGGCGGAAGGAGAAACGCGATGATCCGATTGGGTATTTTTACCGACCCGCATTATTCTTCGCAGGTCGTCACCTGCGGCAGGCGGTATAACAGCAGGTCTCTTGAAAAGATCCGGCGGGCGTATCGGTATTTTGTTGCGGAAAACTGCGATCTGATCGTCTGCCTCGGCGATCTGATCGACCGGGAAAAGGACGGCGAAACGCAGAAGCTTCAGCTTTGCCGCGCGGCGGAGATCATACGGAGCTGCCCTGTACCGAGCGTATGCCTTATGGGCAACCACGACGCCTTCGCTTTTACGGAGGAGGCGTTTTACGGTATTCTCGGCGACGCCTGCAAACCGGCGGACCGCGTTCTGGACGGGAAACGGCTTCTGTTTCTGGACGCCTGTTACTTCAGAAACGGCCGCCGTTATGCCCCCGGCGATTCCGATTGGACGGATACGTTTTACCCGTTTGAAGCGGAGCTGCAAAAAACCGTTTCAACCTCGAAAGAGGATATTTACGTATTTCTTCACCAGAATCTGGATCCCCATATCGAAAAACGCCATCGGCTGTATAACGCCGACAGCGTAAATGAGATCCTCTCCTCGCACGGAAACGTAAAAGCGGTTTTTCAGGGGCATTATCACCCCGGCGCCCGGTGCGAATATAACGGGATCCGCTATATTACGTATCCTGCCATGTGCGAACGGGAAAACGCCTGTTTCATTGAAATTATCTGATCTGCTCCGATTTATGTGAAATGCGCTTTGAAAAATGGGATGGGCGCCACCTTGTGTGCAAAGCGTCCTTTTTTTGACGGTAATGCAGGCACCGTAAAGCGATAACACGGCGCCGCGTCCGCATCTTACATTGATTGCCGCTGCGCCGCGGAAAGGGCCTCCGGCGATACGCGCACCCGGAATTCCTCCGCAGCCGTTACGCCGCGCAGCCGCAGCGCTCTGCCGTTTTCGTAGGTCAGGGGCTCGTCCGTGAACACCGGCGCGCCCTTTTGCAGGGCAAAGATCCGCAGCAGCAGCGTTTTCGGAAAATCCCACCGCTTCAGGCCGATCTCCCACGCTTCGCCCCGGTAATAATCGTCGGCGATCTTGCGGCCGTTCAGCAGCAGCTCCGCCTGGTCGCCCTCGTAATCCACCGTAATAAAAACGTCTTCGCCCGTGACCTCGCCCGCAAGGGTCAGCTCATATTCCCGATACAGGTCGCTCATGGGCATGCGCGGGCGCACGTTCAAACGCACCTTTGAGGGCGGCAGCGGCAGGGTATACCGGGTGAGCGCCCCTTCCGTTTCCCCCTTCACGCCGGGCAGAGCGGGGAAGCTCTTCAGTTCGATATCGCGCCGGGCAAGGCAGAATACGCCGGTTGCCGTTTCGATCACAGGCTGGGCGCAGATCAGAAGATATTCGTCGTCAAAGTTTACCCTAACGGCGTTTTTTGCGTCCTCGCGCGAAAGGGTCAGTATCTTTGCCGCCGGGCCGTTCCAACGGTACTGCGGCGCTCTGTCTGCATAAAAAACGAATCCGTCCCGCAGTTTGCACAGGGGCGTGGCCGCCGCGCTGACAAGTTCCGTGCCGCCCAGCTGCATATGATACGGCACAAAGAAGTATTCTCCGGGCCGCACGGCGATCGGGGGAAATTCCACGTCCCCGGCTCTGAGCCGCACGTTTTCGTGCCGCCGCATCGTCCGGCGGCGTTGGTAGTTGTTGATAAACAGAAAGCCGGCTTTGCCGTCGGTGCGGATCGCCGTGCGCAGCGTGTCGGCGTTTTCCGGGTCCCGGGGGCTGTCGTGCGGGATCACCGCGTCCATCGGGGCCAGCGTTTCGCCGAAATCCCGCAGAAACATGGCAAGCATCCGTATCTCACGGTAGCTCTCCGCCGCGCCGCCGTATTCCCGCAGCGGCGCCTGAAAATCGTAAGAAAGCGCCGGCAGGTCGCAGGCGTTGCCTACGCTTCGGCTCTCCTGCAGCGTAGTGCGTTCGCCCACCGGGTTGGTGCCGCCGTGATACACGTAGTAGCCCAGCAGATTCGCCCCGCTGCCCAGCTTTACAAGGGAGGCCGCGCCGGTATCCGCCCCGCTCACCCGCGGGCGGCGGTTATAGGTCACCTGCACCCCGCCGCCCAGTTCCGCCGTTAAAAACGGAAAGCGGTTGGGGTCGAACCGGTAGGTCCCGATGTTGGGCAGGTGCGCCTTGTCGGCAAAAATAAAGCAGTCGTTGGCGGGCAGCTCTTCGATGGAGGAATCCCACGGGGCTTCCACATAGCCGCCGCTCACGGGCAGCAGATCGCCCAGGTAGCCGCCCCAGCCGGTGGCCGTCCAATAGGGGGCGGTAAACCCGATCTCCCTCGCAAGCCGGGTCAGTGTGCGGATGTGCCCGTCGCCGCGGCCCTCGCCGCCGGAATTATATTCGTTTTCGATCTGTATGCCGATCACGGGGCCGCCGTTTTTCAGCAGGTCGCTTTTCACCTGCCCGTACAGCGAGGCCCAGAAGCGCTTTACCGCCGCAAGGTACCCGGGGTCGTCGCTGCGGAGCCGAAAGCCCGTTTCCAACAGCCAATCCGGGAAGCCCCCATGGCGCGCCTCGCCGTGGCACCATGGGCCGGGGCGCAGAAAAGCGAGCAGGCCGGTTTCAGCGCAGCAGCCGAGAAAGGCGTGGATATCCCGGTCCCCGTCCCAGCGGATCTCGCCGGGGTTCTCTTCGTGGTGGTTCCAGAATATATAGGTGGCAACGATCTGCACGCCGCCCGCCTTCATTTTTTCAAGCTCTTCTTTCCAATAACGGCGCGGGTACCGGGAAAAATGGAATTCCCCCATCACCGGCAGCCATGGCCTGCCGTCCCGCGTCAGATACCGATCCGTCCATCCGTATTGCGTCATCCTGTTTTACATCTCCCTAACCGGAGCCGAAAGCTCCTTTGGTACATAATATCATACGGAACGGATCCTTTTCAATAGAATTTTTACGGGGTATACGCGGAAAACAATAATATGAATCTCCCGCCCGTTTTCACATTCATTTCACACGCCCATGCTATTGTGTGCGTGAAAGGAGAAATGCTTTATGGATCAGATTCTGTTTGCCGACGATGAAAAGAACCTGCGGCAGACCGTATACGATTATTTTACTGCCAAGGGCTTCGGCGTTACGCTTGCGGAGAACGGCGAACGTGCCGTGGCAGCGGCGGCGGAGGGGGCTTTCGATCTGGTGGTGCTGGACGTGATGATGCCGGTGATGAACGGGCTTGAAGCCTGCACGGAGATCCGCCGCTTTTCCCGCGTGCCGGTGCTGTTCCTCTCCGCGCTGGGGGAGGATGAAGACCTGCTGCGCGGTTACGGCGCGGGGGCGGACGACTACGTGCAAAAGCCCTATTCGCTGGCGGTGCTGTGCGAAAAATGCCGCGCCATGATCGCCCGCGCCAGAGGCGCCGGGGCCCAGGGGATCCTCACCGCCGCGGGCATCGCGCTGGACCCGGGCAAAATGGAGGTTACCGTAAACGGCGGCCCCGTGGCCCTTACCGCGAAGGAGTGCCGCCTGCTCACTTTTTTGATGCAGAATAAAAATATCGTGCTCTCCCGCGATACCCTGCTGAACGAGGTGTGGGGCTTCGGGTACGAGGGGGATACCCGCGCCGTGGACGCGCAGGTGAAGCTCCTGCGCAAAAAGCTGGGCCCCGGCGCCCGGGCGCTGCGTACCGTGGTGGGCGTGGGCTACGTGCTGAAGGAGGAAGAAAAATGAGCCGCAGAAAATTCATTGCCGTTTTTACAGCGGCCGCTCTGCTGATCTGGGCCGCGCTGGGCTTTATACTGTGCGTATTTTCTTATTACGATCAGGCGAAAGATCTGGAAAATACCGTATCCCGCAGGCGGAGCGCGGTCGACCGCGTTTTTTCGGTCACGGAAACGCCGGAGGAGGCGATACGGGCGCTGTCGTTGGAGATCGGCGCATGGCCGAATGCAAACTGCCCCGCTGTGGCGGCGGCGTTTGACGGTAAGGGGAATCTGTTGGCGCAATCCCATGATATGCTTAACGCTACGTTGTATCCGACCACGGCGTATGAAGAGGAGGTGTGGGTGAATCTGGATCCCTGGATGACGGATGAAAAGCGGGAGGCGATCGCTGATTTTAACCGGAAGAGCCCCTTGGATATCCACCGTGTGAAAAGCGCGGCGGTACAGAAGGAGGGGGACCGGTATATCCCGGTGTATATTACGCTGGAGATCGGTTACAACTTCGGAAGAGAGCGCACGATCACGTTTGCGGAGGCTGAAAAACCGATCGAGATCAGAGAAAATTTCTCGGATCTCATTTTGGTTGACGTGCATCGCGATCCCGTGCTGCACGAACGGCTGCGGCAGATGCGGGAGGCCCTTCCGCAGGTGGGCATGCAGATCCCTATGGTGGGGGAGTTAGTAAATCTGTCATTAAAAGACATCTCCTCCGACGTGCGTACCGTAAAACAAGGGGAGAAGGAGCTGTATTTTGCCATGCTCTATACCAGCCGCCCGATCATGAGAACCCTTGATTACGCACGGATACGGCTTGTTATCATGACGGTTCTGTTCGCCTTTGCATACGCCGTGGCGCTGATTTTGCTGCTGCGCCTGCGCCGCAGCAGGGCACGGCTGGCAAATTCGCGCTATTCCTTCCTCTCCGCCGCAGCCCACGAACTGAAAACGCCGCTTGCCGTGATTCTCGGGGCGGGGGAGTGCATTGCGGAAAACGTAGCCCCAGAAAAAACCGGAGAATACGCGGATATGATCCTGCACGAGGGGACGCGCATGAAAACGCTGCTGGAGCAGATGCTGCGGCAGAACCGGCTGATCTCCGCCGAGGCCGTTCATAAAGAGCGCACCGATCTCACCGCCCTGCTGCGCCGGGAGGCCGCCGCCTGCGAGGCTGCCGCCGCGCAGAAAAAAATAACCCTCTCCGTGGATGCGGAAGAGGGGCTGTGGGTGGATTGCGACGCGGATATGCTCGCCGTCGCCGTGCGGGAATATATTGCCAACGCGCTGAAATACGCCCCGCAGGGCGCTTCGGTTTCGGTGAGCGCGGCGCGGGAAAAGAAGAAGATCACCGTGCGGGTGCACAATACCGGCAGCCATATCTCCCCGGCGGCGCTGCCCCATATCTGGGAGGAATTATACCGTGAGGATTCCGTACGCGGCGACGGCGCGGGCAGCGGGCTTGGGCTGAGCATCTGCCGCAGGATCTTTGAGCTGCACCGGTTCCGTTACGGCTGCGCGTCGGATGATACGGGCGTTACCTTCCGGTTTACGGCGCCGGTCAGTCGTGGCGTGCGGCCGAAGGGGGAGCGGCGGCTGTCGCCGAACGTATGCGCCGCCGCGGCGATCGCGCTGGTGACGCTCGGCTTTGCGGTCTTTATTTTCGGCAACATGGCTTCAAGCACGTTTTTCTTTGACACGGGTATTCTGCTGGCGTGTATCGGTACCCTTACCGGCGCGATCACGCTGCTTATCGCCCTGTTGGAGCGGCTGGATAAAAAGAAGCCCCGCCGCCTGTGGCTGCGCATTCTTGCCTACGTTTGCGCGGCGCTTCCGATTCTTGCGTATTTTGTGGCGTATGCCGCAGGCGCGGGCGGGTGGTAAACCGCCGTATCCCCGGCTGCGGTCATTCCGAAAAATAGACCCCGCCGAACAGCTTATACATCAGCCGTTCCAGAAATTCCGCGTCGGCGGTGCAGCCGGTGCGCACGTAGTTCTTTGCAACGCTGTTCATGCCCCCGGCGATAAAATCCACCAGATACATCCGGTCTTCGCCTTCCACGCCGCTGAAAAAGTGGTCGCACGCCATAAAGCTTTCGTACTGCACGTCGTAAAGGCAATGCAGAATATCGTTTTTCACCATCAGCTCCAACAGCTCCCGCTGATCTACGATATACCGGCTGTAGGCCCGGCAAAAATCGCGGAACCGTGCGCTGCGGCATACCTCACGCCCCGGGCCGGGCTCGTAACAACTGCGCTGCAGCGCGAATACGATCACGTTATCTTTGCTGCCGAACAGGGTATAAAAGGTCTGCCGTGAGATATCCGCTGTTTTGCAAAGGTCGCTCACGCTGATCTGCGCATAGGGCTTTTGCCGCAGCAGCTGCAGCATGGCGTCCGCAATGGCGCGCTGCGAGATCAGCGCCGTTGGGTTTTCTCCGCAATACATTTACAAATTGCCCCTTTTGTACAAGTTTTTATTTAAACCTTGACAAGTGTCTGAGTTTGTGCTATGATGATACCACAGACTTGGACATTTGTCAACGTCAGCGGCAAAAAAATCAGAATTTGATCGCTCAAAGCTCAAAGCTCAACGCTCAAAGCTCAACGCGCAACGCTCATTTTTTTTGCACTGCGGTTGGCACTCTGCATCCAAGACTGCCAAAATTTAAAAACAGAGGTGTAAATATGGTCATCATACCGATCTATAACGTAACCGTACTTCCCAACGCGGTGACCTATCTGCACACCGAGGCCTTTCAGAAAAGCACCGGTCAGGCAGCCGCGGAGGGGGAAAAAGTGATCCTTCTGCCCTGTAAAACCGATCGCAGCAGCGATCTTACCGGAGAAGATTTTCATTCCCTTGCCGTTACCGGTGAGATCGGCGCGCCGGATACCAACGGCTTTGTGGAGATCCGCACCCGCGACCGTGTTCGGGTCGACAGCGCCGAGATCATGCCCGGCGGCCGCATCCAGCTGGAGGTGGCGCGCTTCCCCGAAACCCCCGATCTGCCGGAGGCGGAAGATAAAGAAAAAACCGACGCGCTCAAGGAAGAGCTTCTGGCCTTTTCCAAAAAATATGATTGGGCGCCCGTGGCGAAATACCTGCTCTCTATGGTGAACAACCTGAACGGGCTGATCAGCATTCTCTCTCCCTTTATGGATATGGAGGCCTCCGAGCGCTACGCGCTGCTCAGCGAAAACAGCGCCAAAGCCCGGGCGGAGGCGATAGAACGGATTCTGTATGAGTGGATCGAAATGGCGAAGCTCTCCGGCGAGGGCAGCGAGCAGCGGGAGGCGGATTACAAAAAAGCCTACCGCGAGGCCGCCATCAAGAAGCAGATCGCCTTTCTGCAAAAGGAGCTGGATGAGCTCCACCCCGAAAACGTGACCGAGCTGCGCAAATTGGAGCAGAAGCTTGAAACCTCCGCCATGAACGAAACCGCCCGCAAAGAGGCCTCTAAGGTGCTGCAGCGGATGAAAAACGAGGGCGAGAATTCGCAGGAATACGCCATGCTGTACGATTATCTCGATTTCCTTGTGAATCTGCCCTGGAAAAAAGAGGAAGCGCAGAACATCGATCTTGCCGAAGCCCGCGCCGTGTTGGACGCGGATCACTACGGCCTGAAAAAGATCAAAGACCGCATCATTCAGCAGATCGCCGTGCTGGATCTCAAAAAAGCCCAGTCCGGCTCCATCCTCTGCTTTGTGGGCGCGCCGGGCACCGGCAAAACCAGCATCGGCAAAAGCATTGCGGATGCGCTGCACCGCAAATACGTGCGGGTGAGCCTCGGCGGCGTGCGCGATGAGGCGGATATCCGCGGCCACCGCCGCACCTATATCGGCGCCATGCCGGGCCGCATTATGGACGGCATTGCGAAAGCGGGCGTCTCCAACCCCGTAATGGTGCTGGATGAGATCGACAAGCTGAGCCAATCCTATAACGGCGACCCTGCCGCCGCGCTGCTGGAGGTGCTGGATCCGGAGCAGAACAACACCTTTACGGATCACTACCTGAACGTGCCCTACGATCTTTCTGACGTGCTCTTTATCTGCACGGCGAACACGCTGGATTCCATCCCCGCGCCGCTGCTCAACCGCATGGAGGTAATCTCCTTCAGCGGCTATACCGAAACGGAAAAATATCATATCGCCGTGCGGCATCTGCTGCCCAAGGCGGAGCAGAGCGCCGGCATCGCCCCCGGCCACGTGCATATCCCGGAAGACGTGATGCACGCCATTATTGCCGATTACACCATGGAGGCGGGCGTGCGGGGGCTCAAAAAAATGCTGGATACCCTCTGCCGCACCGCCGCGGTACGGCTGATTCAGGGGGATACCGCCGAAATCACCGTACAAAAGGAGCAGCTGCGCGAGTTTCTGGACCGCAAGCCCATCCGCCATACCGTGGCGCAGGAAACACAGCAGCCCGGCGTGGTAACGGGGCTGGCGTGGACCCAATCCGGCGGCGACGTGCTCTTTATTGAAACGCTGTTCACCAAGGGCAGCGGCAAGGTGACGGTCACCGGCCAGCTGGGGGACGTGATGAAGGAATCGGTGCAGATCGCCGTGAGTCTGGTCAAATCCCTGTATCCGGAAAAGGCGGAGCTGTTCGAGAAGAACGACCTGCACGTCCACGTGCCTGACGGCGCCGTACCCAAGGACGGCCCTTCCGCCGGCATCACCCTTACCACGGCTCTCTCTTCGCTGGTTACCGGCCACACCGTAAGCCCCAAGCTGGCCATGACAGGCGAGGTGTCGCTCAGGGGCGTGGTATCGCCCATCGGCGGCCTGCCCGAAAAGCTGATGGCCGCAAAACGCGCCGGGGTGGCGAAGGTGTTCATCCCCGCCGAAAACGAACCCGATCTGGAAGAGGTCGCCCAGGAAGTGAAGGACAGCCTTCAGATCATACCGGTGTCCACGGTAATGGACGTATTGGAACAAGCCCGGCTGGTCGGCTCCGGCCTGCCGCTTGACGAATAAATAAAACTACGGAAAAACGGAGGAAAAATCATGAAACAGGTTACGAAGGATATGCTCATCGGCGAGCTTCTGGAGCTGAACGGCGAGGCTGCGGCCCCCGTGCTGCTTTCCATCGGCATGCACTGCCTGGGCTGCCCCGCGTCTCAGATGGAGAGCATCGAAGAGGCCGCCATGGTGCACGGCGTAGACGCGGACGCGCTGGTTGCCGAACTGAACGAAAAAATGGCCGCCGAATAAACCGCATTCGGCAGGCGCTGTTCAGAGATCACAAAAAAACGGATCGGGCAATTCCGGATCCGTTTTTTTCTTAATACTTTTTCAAAATGTCATGGTGACCGATATCGATCAGCGCAACGATAGACTCACCCTCATAAAACCAGATGACACGGATATCCATGTTCACGCTGAACTCAAACAATTCTGTGGTTCCCTGAATCCGTTTCGTACGAAGGGATGGATGCAGGGGATTCTGCTGGAATATCAGAAGTTTCTTCCGAAACATGTTTTTTTCCTGAACGGTTAATAGTTTATAGTGCTTTTCAAATCTTTCCGTGTATGTGATCTGCAGCATTCAGCTTTCCTCCAGCTTGTTCAGCAGCGCGTCAATGGAATCAAAAAGGGGTTGTTTCCCTGTGCGGATGTTTTCTTTCAGGGTACTGATCTCTTCTTGCAGAGTGTCCACATATTTTTTCGGGTATACTGCCACCGGTATCATACAGATCATGCCGTCTTTTTCAAACACGTCCAATTTATCGCCCTCTTTTAATCCGAGCGCGGTTACGATATCTTTCGGCAGCGTGATTTGTGATTTTGTGCGAAATTCGGCTAACACTTTTAACACCTCCAATTGTCAGAAAATCTTACTTTCATACTAATTATATGCTCAAATAGGATAATTGTCAACATATCGGAAGCAAAAACATGCCGATTATGAAAATAATCCCCGAACGGAAAAGTTCAGGGATTTTAGAGGCAACTTTGCGGCGTGCAGCTTTATTTTGCCGCGTCTAATGGAATCAGCCGTTTCCATGTTCCTTCTGCGGCTGTTTTCTTTGCCATCGCAAGCAGGATCTCGCCGTGGCGGCGTTCGTCCCGCGCAATGCGCTTCAGCTGCGGGCGCTTTGCTGCGAGGGGCTGATAGAGATAGTAGGTGGCGTGTTCGCCAAGCCCCATGGCAAGATACATTGCGGTTTTGCCGAGATTGCGGCCGATGGCCAGAACCGGCTTTGCCATTGCCTGGGCGGGGCGCAGATCTTTCCGCCCCGTAATACCGCTGAGCGCCCCGGCGTGGGCGCCTTCGTCGGCGCGCAGGCTGTGCAGGATCTCTTTTTCTTCGTCGCTGTCGGCAAGGTCGGTCAGCTGCCGGTACATCTCTGCGCCGTCCAGCTCCGATTGCTGAAACATCAGGTATATTTTATCTGTCATAAGTAACCTCCGGCAGAAAATTATGCGTTCTGCTCTTTCTGGATCGGCGGCAGCAGCTCCAGAACCGTATCCATAAACATCTGCATCTGGGGCGTGATGGCCTTGCCCTTCAGGTATACCAGCTGGCTCCACTGCTGCAGCTCCAGATCGGGGATGTTCAGCGCCGAAAGCGCGCCGCTCTGGATATAGCTGCGTGCGGCGAACACTGGCAGCATGGTGATATAATCCTCCGCCAGCGCCAGCTTGATGATGGTTTCGGTGTTGGCGATTTCAATCGAGGGCATGGCGTAAAGATTGCGCTTGGCAAGCTCGTCGTCGAACAGGTAGCGGTAGCCCTCGCCCGGGGGCATCAGTATCAGCCGCTCGCCGATGATCTCTTCAAAGCTTACGGTTTCTTTTTTTGCCAGCCTGTTTTTCGGGTTGGCCACAAAAATGATGGGCTCGATCTCTTCCCGTACCCGTACCCACTCTTTGCGGGGCACCTTGTAATCCAGCAGATAGGCAAAATCCAGCTCGTTGGCGCGGATCTTGGCCTCGATATCCCTTGCGGAGCTTACGTATACGCTTACGTCGATATTGGGAAAGCGGCGGTTGAATTCCGGCAAAATGGAGATAAAGCAGGCGTTGAGGATGGAATCCACAATGCCGAAGCGGATATAGCCCTTCATGTTCTCCGCCTCGGTGGAGAAGGATTCCGCTTTTTCTATGGCCTCGATCACCTTGATCGCATAATCAATAAAATTGAGCCCGTATTGATTGAGTTTGATATTTTTGCCGATGCGGTCAAACAGCGGCAGCCCCAATTCGGTTTCAAGCTGCTGCATCTGCACCGTAACGGCTGATTGCGAATATCCGAGAGATTGCGCCGCCTTTGTAAAATTATTCAGTTCCGCTACGCGAATAAACGTTCTTAAATTGCGAATATCCATCGGTGGGCCTCCCGTTTCAGATATAGAAAGATTTTATTGATTTCACTTTATATTTTATCATTTTTGATATACATAAATATCATATATATAAATTTAATTTTTGTCAACCGTTTTTTTGATTCGTTCACAGTTTTTTTAAATTGCAACACGCGTCGGTTTGTGTTATAATGAATAATAATACCGTTCCGGAGGTTCCACGGTGAAGATTCTGAACCGCAATCATCTCAAAATCATCGCCTGCGTTTCCATGGTGCTGGATCATATCGGTTATCTGTTGCTGCCGCAGGTCGCCGCGCTGCGCTGGGCAGGGCGGATCGCCATGCCCCTGTTTGCGTTCTTTATCGGCGAGGGGTGCCGCTATACCCGTAACCGTAAAAAATACTTTCTGTCGGTTTTTTTGCTCGGCGCGATCTGCCAGGCCGTTTATATCATAGACGCCCTTATCGAAACCGGCGATCTCGGCAAAAGCAGCGACGCGTGGTATCTGAATATTCTGCTGGCGTTTTCGGTTTCGATCCCCCTGTGCTGCGGCGTATGCGATCTGCGGGCTGCAATCGCGGAAAAAAACGCTGTGCGGATCCGCAAAGCAGCGCTGATCGTCGGCGCAGGTTTTTCGCTGTTTGCCGTGGGGGCTGTACTGATCCCCGCGCTGCAGGCCCGGGGCTGGAGCCTGCATTTTGATTACGGCGTTTGGGCGATATTGCTGCCGGTGTTCGCTGTGCTGTGGGATACGCCCGTGCCGAAGCTGGCGTTCTTCGCCGGCGGGGTGCTTCTGTTCTGTATTTTTACCCGGGGGATCATGCCTTATGTATGGTTTTCGCTGATCGCCCCCGCGCTGCTTCTGCTATATAACGGCAAAAGCGGCAGCAAGCGGCTGAAATACGGTTTTTACGTCTTTTACCCTGCGCATCTGGGGATATTATACCTGATCAATCTGATATTTTTTTAAAATAATAAGATTTTTCTATAGTAAATTTCAGGAAACTGTGTTAATATATTTTTAACAATTTTATACCGAAGGAGCGTTTTTCCATGAAAAAAGTATTGATTTGCATTCTTGTAGGCGTGATGGCGCTGCTCACGCTCACCTCCTGCAAGGGTAAAAAAACGGAAGCGACCAAGGCCGTGGAGAATATGATCAGCGAACTGGGCGAGATCACCGTTGATTCCGCCGACGCGCTCGACGCCATCGAAAAGGCTTATTCCGCCCTTTCCGTTGACGAAAGAGAGCGGGTAAAGAACTATGATAAATATCTTGAGGCAAAAGAAGAATACAAGCAGGAGAAGAATAAATTCAAATCCTACGATGAGATGAACGCCACCATTGCCGAGATCATCGATCTGGCGAAAACAGAACGTTCCAAGGATGGGTCCGATTTCTCCGATCTGATCTCAAAGGGCAACGCCATACTGGAGCAGTATAAAAATCTCAGCAAAGAAGAAAAAGAATACGTGCATGTAACCGACGAACTCAAAGACGCGATCAAAACCCTGAGCGATATGGTGGACGGCACCGCCAAGAGCGCCGCGGAATATGTGAAGGCCTTCAATACCGTTTATGCGGAAGAAAACTACGAGGTCACCGCGATCTACTGCATCAAAATGGTGCGCGAAAGCGTACAGTATAACGTGTTCGCCCTTACATATAAAGATGCTGACGGCGCCGAACATAACGTGTATTCCCGCGCAAGATGCACGTCCGACGTAAAAGCGGAGGATATCGCGGCAAATAAAGATTCCATGTTCTCCGATACCAGCCCGGATTATTCGCTGAACGCGGTGCGCAACGGCAACGTGGAGCTGGATCTCGCCACGGTTCTGAAGCTGGCGAAATAAACGGCATATACGGGGAGATAAGATATGGACTGCAAGATCATTGCGCACAGGGGTTCCAACAAGGTAGCCCCGCAGAATACGCTGCCCGCGTTTCGGTGCGCCATCAACGAAAACGCGGACGGGTTTGAAACGGACGTACACGTTACCAAAGACGGCAAGCTGGTGATTTGCCATAATTATACCATAGACGCCACCTCCGACGGGCGCGGCAATATTACCGATTATACGCTGGGGGAACTGAAGAAGTTTGATTTCGGTTCTTATTTCAGCGCGGAATACAAAGGGACGCCCCTGCCCACGGTGGATGAATTTCTGGAGCTGGTGGGCCCGACCGACGCCGAGATCATCAATATCGAGCTGAAAAGCCCCAAACGCAGAGAAAACGGCATGGTGGAAAAAACGCTGGACGCGGTGAAAGCCCACGGGCTGCTGGACCGCTGCCTGATCTCCAGCTTCGATCCGCGTATCCTGAAGGAAGTAAAACAGCTGGACCCCCGCTGTAAAACGGGGTTCCTTTATCCAACCCTGCAGGCCAGCGCATGCCGGTTCGTTTCCAATCCATTCCCGATCGCAAAGCGGATCGGCGCGGATTATATCCACCCCATGAGTGTGGTTGTGCATCCCCCGCTGGTGCGCATCGCCCATAAACTTGGCCTTGGCGTAAACGTGTGGACGGTGGACGACAAAAAAACCGTGCGTTCCCTCGCCGCCATGGGCGTGGACGGCATCATCACCAACTGCCCAGGCAAGGTGCGGGGGTACCTCGGCGCCGCGGAATGAATAACGTTCATTTACAGAAAAGCACAACGGAGCCGCCGTTCCGCTGCGCTTTTTTTGTGTTCACAGATTTTTGATAAATGATAATTTCAACGCTTCACGCAACCCGCGGTGGTTTTTCGTTAATCTTTCTTATAAACGTCTGCCCGGCAGGGGGAATTTTGTTTAAAAAAAAGAAATTGAAAAATTCGATTGACAAAAATTTATCAGGATGCTATGATACTTAAAAAGATTTATTGATTTATTTTCATTCATTAATATTGGTAATATATTAATTGTCAAAAAATGAAAAGGAGAAAAAACAAATGAAAAAGAACGTTACAAAGATTCTTGCCCTGCTCATGGCGCTGGCTATGGTGCTCTCGTTTGCCGCCTGCTCCGGCGGTTCCGACGATAAAACCACCGCCGCCGACAACACGACGGCCGACGTTACCGACGGCGCAAATCCCTCCGGGGCTGCGAAAGGCGCCGCTTCAAAAGAAGACGCAAAATACGTAGTAGGCGTTTGCCAGCTTGTGCAGCACGTGGCGCTGGACGCCGCCACCCAGGGCTTTATGGACGCCATCAACGAAGCGCTTCCCGGTCAGGTTTATTTTGACAGCCAGAACGCCTCCGGCGAACCCGCCAACTGCACCACCATCGTAAACGGCTTTGTTTCCGGCGAATACGATCTGATCATGGCGAACGCAACGCCCGCGCTGCAGGCTGCCGCCGCCGCCACCGAAACCATCCCGGTGCTTGCCACCTCCATCACGGATTACGCCTCCGCCCTCGAGATCGACGGCTGGACGGGCACTGTGGGCGGCAACGTTTCCGGTACGTCCGATCTTGCGCCGCTGGATCAGCAGGCCGCTATGGTAAAAGAATGGTTCCCCGACGCTTCCACCGTGGGTATCATTTACTGCACCGCCGAAGCCAATTCCGTGTATCAGGCCGAAACCATCAAGGGCTATCTTGAGGCGGAAGGTTTAACCGTAAACTTCTATTCCTTTACCGATTCCAACGACGTTTCCTCCGTTACCCAGAAGGCCTGCGATGAATCCGACGTGATCTATATCCCCACCGATAACACCGCCGCCTCCAATACGGAAGCCATTGCGAATATCGTTCTCACCGAAAAGGTACCCGTTGTTGCCGGCGAAGAGGGCATCTGCAAGGGCTGCGGCGTTTGCACCCTCTCCATCAGTTATTACGATCTGGGTTACGAAACCGGTAAGATGGCTGTTCAGATCCTCACAGGCGCTGCGGATATCAGCACGATGCCCGTTCAGTTCGCCGCAAAGGTGACCAAGGAATATAACGCCGCCAACGTGGAAGCGCTTGGCCTTACCGTTCCTTCGGACGAATACGTTGCCATCGGCGAATAAGCCGAAAGAATCAATCAGAAGCTTTCTTTTACCCGGGATTTGACGTCCCGGGTAATTCCCGATTCAAAGAGGTATTTTTATGGCATTTCTTACTTCCTTCCTCAACGCCTGCCCCGGCGCGATCGGGCAGGGGCTTATATGGGGCATCATGGCGATCGGCGTATACGTGACCTTTCGCATTTTAGACGTCGCCGACCTGACGGTTGACGGTTCTCTCGCCACCGGCGGCGTGGTTTGCGTTATGCTGCTGCGCGCCAACTGCAACGTGTGGCTGGCAATGCTCATCGCTTTTATCGCGGGCGCGCTCGCCGGTCTGGTTACCGGTTTGCTGCACACCAAAATGGGCATCCCGGCCATTCTTGCCGGTATCCTTACGCAGCTGTCGCTTTACAGCGTCAATCTGTGGATCATGGGCTTCAAGGCAAATCAGCCCGTAAGCGTGGATAAATACAACCTGCTGGTTTCGCAGCGCTACGTGCGGAACTTCAAGGATCTTTCCGAAACCCTTGCCGGTATGGAAGGCGGCAAATTCAAATATGTGGTCGGTCTGATTTTTCAGAACCCGATCATTGTAAGCCTATTGTTCACCGTTATCCTGATCGCGGCGCTCTATTGCTTCTTCGGCACGGAAAAGGGCTGCTCGCTGCGCGCCACCGGCTGCAACGAGGGCATGGCAAAGGCGCAGGGCATCAATACGGATAACAATAAGATCCTCGGTCTTGCCATCTCCAACGGTATCGTCGCCGTTTCCGGCGCCTTTATCGCCCAGTATCAGGGCTCTTCCGATATCAATATGGGCAGGGGCGCCATCGTGATCGGCCTTGCCGCCGTGATCATCAGCGAGGTTGTTTTCGGTAAGATCTTCCGCAATCTGGGGCTTAAGCTGTTTGCCGTGTCCATCGGCGCGGTGATCTATTATATCGTGATCCAGTTCGTGCTCCAGCTGGGCCTCAGAACCGACTTCCTGAAGCTGCTGAGCGCCGCGGTGGTTGCGCTGTTCCTCGGCATTCCCTATTGGAAAGGGAAGCTGCCCAAACGCAAAAAAGCGGTATAACAGGGGGGGCTTAAGAAAATGCTTGAGATCAAAAACGTATATAAAACTTTCAACGCGGGCACCGTAAATGAAAAGCTTGCGCTGCGGGATCTGAACCTTACGCTGAACGACGGCGATTTCGTGACCGTGATCGGCGGCAACGGCGCCGGTAAATCCACAATGCTGAATATCATCTCCGGTAAATATATTCCCGACAGCGGCGTCGTGACGCTGGACGGCCTCAACATCACGAAAATGCCGGAGCACAAGCGGGCGAAATATCTGGGCCGTGTGTTTCAGGATCCGATGATGGGCACGGCCGCCAATATGTGGATCGAAGAAAACCTGGCGCTTGCCCTGCGGCGCGGCGCGCGCAGAGGGCTGAAATGGGGCATCTCCAATCGGGAACGCGCCCTGTTCAAAAAGGAGCTGGCAAAGCTGGATCTGGGCTTGGAAAACCGCCTTTCCACCAAGGTTGGGCTGCTTTCCGGCGGGCAGCGGCAGGCGGTCACCCTGTTGATGGCCACATTGCAAAAGCCGAAGCTTCTGCTGCTGGATGAACACACGGCGGCGCTCGACCCCAAAACCGCCGCAAAGGTGCTGCAGCTCTCGCAGGAGATCGTTGAAGAGCACGGCCTTACCACGCTGATGATCACCCACAATATGAAAGACGCCATCGCCTACGGCAATCGCCTGATTATGATGGACGACGGCCATATCGTGCTGGATATCGCCGGTGAGGAAAAGAAAAACCTGACCGTGAAAGATCTGCTGGATCGGTTTTCCAGCGCCGGCGGCGGCGATGCGGAGTCAAACGACGCGCTGCTGCTGTCAAAATAAGATTATTAAAGAAAAGTACGGAAATGTGAAATATGAAGAAAGCCGGAAGAATGGTTCCAATCAGACTTCCGGCTTTTTTATTATTCTTTTTTACGCAAACCGGATACCGGTTTCCGGGTCAAACCACGAACCCGCCGTTCACACCCAGTATCTGGCCGGTGACGTAGCTGTTTTCTTCCGCCGCGAAAAAGGCCACAGCAGCCGCGATCTCTTCCGGCGTGCCGAGTCTCCCTGCCGGGATCTCATCGCACAGCGCGGCGATATCCTCGGCGGAAAAGCCCTTCATCATATCTGTATCCACGGCGCCGGGGCAGATACAGTTTACCGTTACGCCGGAAAGGGCCGTTTCTTTTGCCAGCGCCTTTGTAAGCCCCAGCACCCCGGCTTTTGCGGCGGAATAGGCGGTTTCCATGGCGGCGCCAACCTGCCCCCACATGCTGGCGATATTCACGATCCGCCCGCTGTGGGCCCGCAGCATATGCGGCAGCACGGCGCGGCAGAAATAAAACGCGCCCGAAAGGTTCACGCCGATCATATCCGCCCATTCAGCGTCCGTCACGTCCTGCAGCAGCTTCTGCCCGGCGATACCGGCGTTGTTTACCAATAGGTCGATCCCGCCGTTGAGCTTGTATATCCGGTTTATGGCGTCGTTCACCGCCGCCGGATCTCTTACGTCCGCCTTTATCGGGAAGGCGTCGAATCCTTTATAAATAAGCGCAGAGGAAAGAGCCAGCGCTTTTTCCTCTGAACCGAAATATACGATCGCGGTGGAATAACCCATGCCGCAAAGCTTTTTTACCACGGCGGCGCCGATGCCTTTTGCGCCTCCGGTAACGATCGCGGTTTTCATTGCGTATCCATCTCCGCCATCATCAGTTTTGCGAAATCCATAATGCCGATCTCTTCGTATCCGTCCGGCGGCATCTTCGGGAAGCCGGAGGTTACGGAATTGAAATACATATACGACATGATTTTACCCGCGGAATCCAGATATTCCACGCCCACCAGCTTTTTGCCGTTCAGGCCCACGCGTATCGTTTTTGCGCCGTCGGTGCCGTTGAGCAGAAACAGCTTGCAGTTCTGCCCGTTCATGGTTCCGTCGGTCATGCTTGTTGCCTGCGTAAGGGGCGGCAGATTCTCAAACCCCATATCCTTTGTCATATCGCTGAATTCGTTGGTATCAACGCCCATCAGCTTCGCTACGGCAGCGTTTAGTTTCAGATATTTGTTGTACGCGGGCAGATAGATGTAGGTTTTTTTATCGGCAATGTAAATGCCCATCTCCATCCCGTCCATTTCGGAACGCATATACACCTGGTCGTTTCCGATGGCCATCTGTATGGGATTGGTCTGGCCTCCGTCGCCGAAGATCCCGTCCAGCGTCATGGAATCGGAACGCAGGATGTCGTAATCCGTCTGGCCCAGGCTCTGCGCGTACTGCGCTGCGGTCATGCTGCCCGATGTGGGTGTGCTTCCTGCCGCGGTGGTGGCTTCATTCCCGCCGGGCGCGGTTACGGATGCGTCGCCGCCGTTTTGCGCCGTTGTGCCGTTTACGTCCGTTACGCCGGGGGCGACGGAATTGCTCCCGCCGTTGTTCAGCCCGTTATTTGCGTCTGCGGCGGTGGTTCCGTTTACGCTGTCGGCGCCGGTGTGTTCCGCGTCCTGCCCGTTCTGGTTCACCGTAATGTTTGCCCCGGGCGCGGTTACGTCCGCGCTTATTCCGCTGCCGTCGCGGGTTGCGGGTACGTTCAGATCGAAGGAATTTTCAAAATGCATACATCCCGAGAGCGCCAGCGCCGCGCAGGCGGCCGCGCCGAGCATCAGAATGCGAAACAGTTTGTTTGCCATAAGTGAAAAGATACCTCTCTTTTTCCGGCGAAAATACAAATCTTATTCCGCCGCACAGTTCTTTGATCAGCGGTATGTTTACTCTCCCAGTACGGATTCCATGGAGGACATAAAGGAGATCACGTTCTGCTTTGTGTAATCTGCGGGCGGCAGCTTGGGTACGTTTTCGGAAAGGGTGGTGATATAGGTGGCGCTGTCTACGTTGCCGTCTTTGCTGATCATCTCAAAGGCCATCAGCTTGTTTCCGTTCATATAAACGCGGGTCTTGGTGCCGTCGGTCTTATTGAAGATATATACGTCGCAGTTGGTGGAGCCGATGGTGCCGGTGGTTTTGCTGTCCGCCTGGCTGAGATCCTCCATGGTTGAAAAGCCCATCTCGTCGATGTAGCCCATAATCTCATCCTCGCTCATCATGCCGGCCTGCTGCAGCAAGCTGGACATCATCGAGCCGAATTCGCAGTAGGTTTTCTGGTCGGGGTTCAGCAAATAGGTCTTTTTGTTGGAAACCAAAAAGCCCATGGTTGCGCCGTCCATTGTGGCCTGCATGTAAACCAGATTATCGCCTACGCCCAGCGTGATGGGGTTGTTTTCCCCTTCGGAATACATGGAGCCCACCAGATAGAACTTACCGCTGCGCAGAATATCATATTCGTTTTTGCCGGTGGAAGCGGCACCGCCGTTGGATTTCGTTGTGGTTTCGTTTGAGGCGGATTGTTTTGTTGTGGCGGTCGGCGTCTGGGCTGCGCGTGTGGTCTGCTGCGCCGCTGTGGTCGCCTGCGTGGTCGCGGCGGAATTCCCTGTGGCGGCGTTATTGTTCTGCGTGGTGGCTGCGCCGCCCGCGGAGGTTGGGGCGCCGGACGAGGTCTGGGCCGCGGATTGGGCGATGGAGCTGTTTGCCTCGCGGATGGAAGAAGCCTCTGAGGGCGTATAAACCGTTTGCCCCGCGGCGTCGGTTACCGCTTCGGGGTTCTCGGGCAGAGTGGTGCTTTCTTCTGTTACGGATACTTCCGTTACGGATTCCTCCGTCGAGGGTTCCGTTTCATCGTTTGTTTTCGGCGTAAAGGCTTTGCAGCCCGCAAATACCAGCAGTACAAGGATTGCCAGAAAAATCAATGTGTAAGGCATCTTTCTCATCTCAACTTATCCTTTCAAAAACTATATTTAATCATATAACAAAAATCAAAAGAAATCAATCTTTTTCTTTTACGGGCGGTTTCTACCATAAAATGCATCCCGCGGCGTTTGCGTATCCCGCGGCGCTCAGGGCGTCGGCGGCGTTATCGGCGTCCGCACAGAGCAGAACCCGGGTGGTTTCGGCGTTGTTCACCGTGTATTCCCCCACGGCAAGGGTAAACGGAAAGGGGAGGGCGGCGGGGTCGTTGAACAGGGTTTCGCCCACGGCGCAGTTCTTCGGCTGCACCGACAGGCGCGCGTCGGCGCATATCGTACCCGCGCTGGTGCCCAGCATATTGCCGTAATAGGGGGCCTTTTCCGGGGCCGCATCCGGGTCGAAGGCGGCGAATTTGCACATAAGAATGGTTTGGGCGGTTCCGGCTTTGTTTACCGCGTCGTTTACAAAGCCCCGCAGCAGCTGGTTCCGGGTGCCGGTGAATTCGCTCTCGCCGGGGTAATAAGCGGCGGAACTGCCCGAATCCCCGGGGAAGCACACGTTATCCAGCACAATATAATCGTATCCGATTTCTGCGGCGTCGGCCACCAGCGAAAGCAGATATTCCCGCGCCTCGGCGGAAAAGGGGTTCAGCCAGTTGTTTCCGGCGTTGTCTCTCCAAAGGGAATCCTCTTCGCCGCCGCTGCGTATGGCCATGGCGTCGCTTTGCGCCGCGCCTGCGGTATCTTTGAAGCAGCTGATATATGCGGCAGCCTGTTTGCCCCGGTCGTGCAGCGCAGCTACCAGATCGGTGTGCATCGTAACCGTGCCGAAGCTGTTTTTATATTCCAGCACCGCGATATCGGCGTCGGCGTTCCGCATGGCCGCGGTAAGAGCGTCCTCTTCGGTTTCCTCCGGCTGCGCGCCGGCGTAGCGAACGGCGGTTTTCGGCTTTGCCGAGGGTATTGCGCTGTCGGTGGGCCGTTCGGCTACGGGCGGCGTATCGCCCGAAATATACCAGGCTGTTTTCGCCGCCGTAAACGAAACGCAGAAAACAAGCAGCAGAATCACCGCGAAAACCGCGCCGCGCCGCGCCGTACGCTTTTTTTGTTCGCCGTTTTTGCGCAGGCCGTCGCTGTCTGCCTCCGCGGGAAAATCTCTTGAAAAACGGTAATATCCGCGGGTGCGCTGGGTAAAGGGCGCCTTGCGGGAGCTTGCGTTTTTCAGTTTTTTTGAAAACACGGCGGCGCGTTCGCTGTCGGCTCCTTTTTTCTGTTTTTCCCGCTTTGCCTGCAGCTTTTTCAAAGCCGCGTTGGGCGCCTCCGGCGGATCTGTCACGGGTTTATTTACGGGTTTGTTTTTTTTCTTTTTCATTCGGTATAAAGCAGTCCTTCCTGTTCTTCCGGCAGCCGGTATCCCCGCCGGAAAAAACCGTATGGATTTCCTGTTTTTTTGCATTGCGAAAACAAATCCCCATGCATAAAATATAATCAGATATTACTGAATTCTATCTTAAAAACACACCGGGAGCTGCTATGAAAATCAATGCCATCAATGAATACAGAGTAGAAGTGGAGCTGGACGCGGCCGAAATGGAGCGTCTCGGCGTATGTTTTGATACGTTGGATTGGGCCGATATCGAAACGCGCCGCGCCCTGTGGAGCCTGCTTGGGCAGGTGCGTGACGCCGGCGTACCCGTGAACCCCGCGGGCAAACTGCTGATCGAAGCCTGCAGGCTCAAAAACGGTATCCGGCTGTGCTTTACCGCGCTGCCGCCCCGGGAAAAGGATCTGCCGTTAACGTGCCTGAAGCGGGAAGAAGCCGCTTCCGCGCTGCGCTTCGCGTCGTTTGCGGATCTGCTGCGGGGCGCGGCGTTTTTGCCCCGGGAGGGGCTTACAGCCTACCGGCGGGGCGATACATATTATCTTCTGGCCCCGGAGCCGGCGGATCGGGCGGCCCTTGCCCGGGCGGCGGAATTCGGCGAGCCGGTAAAAACCGCGGGCCTTACAAAGCCGCTGTTGGAGGAATACTGTATTCCGCTGGCGCTTTAATCGGATGCTCAGCCGTTTTTCAGCGCGGCGATGGCTGCGGCGCGGTCCTGCGCACTGAACACGAAGCTGCCCGCCACCAATACGTTCGCGCCGGC
>CAMOVW010000008.1 GCA_946627725.1 uncultured Clostridia bacterium | reverse complement strand
CGCCGCTTTTATCGGCGAGCTGCGAAAAGATCGCCTGTTCTTCCGTAACAGGCTGGTATTCGCGGATCGCCCACACACAGCGATAGCTGTCCCCGACGATGTAATGGTCAGTCATAAATTTTACCGTTCCCGGAAGGATACAGTCAAAAAAGTCTTTGGTCCGGAGATCATCCTCTGCGGGGACCGCAGTCCGGGAATCCGGTTTCTTTTTACGTTCCGGTTTCATCTTGCACCTCCAAAGGATCCGAAGTACCCGCTTGTTGAAACGGGAGGTTCTCTATGCGCCGGTTCGGGACCGTCTCCTAAAACAGGTCGGCTTTCGGACGTTTTCGGCGGGACGACAGAAGAAGGATCCGCCATCGCCGCCTGATAATCGGGCAGGACATACTGTTCGCCGTCTGCGTCCGGCATCTGATCGCCGTTCATGCTGGCGTCGAAATACAAAGCGAGGAAGCGTTTGATCTCCGCTTTCGACATTGGATGCACGTCGAATCCCTGATCGGAAATACGGTGACTGATCTCATTGACAAGATGGAAAACCTGTTCCGGCTTTTCATCCCGGCAACGATAGATGAGCACGAACTGACGAGCCGTCGCCATCTCTGTCTGGATATGATCGAGAAACTCGACGTCCTGTTGGATCACTTTCCGAACACCCGGTTCCCCCTCTTCTTTCAGACGCGTCTGCAGATAGTGCTTGTTATCGTCAAAGCATTCGGAGGAATCGGTACACAGAATCTGGATTTCGGGTACAGCCGAAAAAGCCATTTTCAGGTTGTGGATCTTAATACCGATATTAGCCTGTGACAGGACGGAAATATTGGTCGGGGCGATATAGAAATACAACAGCTCGCCGTGGTCAACAGCGAGCCCGTATTTTGTAAAGCCCTGAATTCCCAAAAGCTCTCTTACAGAGCTCCCGGCTTTCTTCTTTTTCAATGCAGATCACCTCCATTGATATTCCTGTTGCTGTGCGATAAAGTAGCGCACGGCGTATTTGATATAGTCGAGAATCGTGGTATCATCCGCGCGGATGGTAAGCACCCCGAAGCAGAGAACCAGCGCCAGGGGCAGAACGATCTTTGTCAGCGCCGCGATCAGTACGGAGATCAACGCCGCCATCACGAGGATCGCAAAGTCCCGCAGCGACCAGAACCACATATTTGCGGACGCCTTCATGTTTTGCGGGTACAGATATCTCTGGTTCATAATCGGGCACCGCCTTACGTCCAGTAATTGATCTGCTGCACAAGATGCGTAATGGTATGGACCATCCATACAACGATACCGAAAACGCCTCCGGCATCCTTATTGGCGTCATACCAATCGCAGCGTTCGCAGCGGAATTGATAATTCGGGTTCGCGTGACGAACCGTCTTGTGGATACCGCAGTCTGTGCAGGTATAGTCTGTTACGGTATAGCGGTCGTGTTCATCGCTCTGTACCGTTCCCTCGTCCCAATTATGCTCCGCATAACCGTCGTTGACGGTTTTTTCGGATAGGACGGTTCCGCACACAGCGCAAAGGACGGTTTCTGAATGGGAGCCCTTTTTCGTGCAGGTTGGCGTTACAGTATTACCGATTTCTGGATCGCCCGGTTTGTGTCCGGTCGCGGCAATTTCATGCGTTTCAGTGGAAATGATTTCACCGCAGGTTTCGCATCTGATGGTTTCGGTATACGATCCTTTTTCGGTGCAGGTTTCCGCAACAACATCTGTTTTCTGTGCGGCGCCGGGGTTATGACCAAGCGGCTCGGCCGAATGATGCACGCTTGAAAGGATCTCTCCGCATATCGTACAGTGAATCACATAATCATAGCTGCCGCCATGCGTGCAATCCGGAAAAACAATATTTTCCTGATTACCGCCGTCTTCCGTATGTACACCCGTGGCAGGAATCGCTCCCTGTTCACGGGAAAGCTCTTTTCCGCAGTCCACACAGTAAATAACGAGATCGCCCGCACCGGGATCGGTACAGGTCGGCCGTACAGAGATGTTTTCATAAGTCGGCGCACCGGGATTATGGACAGTAACAGGAACAGTGACCAGCGGACCGTCTGCGGAAAAACAGGTGACAAAGGTGGATCCCGGAAGCATCGCGGTTACAAGACCGGTATTCCAGTCGACCGTAACGATACCATTGGATTCCGTGTACCAGTTGACGGTTTTATCAGCTGCATCTTCGGGCAAAACCGTCGCTGTAAGCTGGAAAGTATCTCCGGAAAGAAGCTCGATATGATCTGTGTTCAGAATGATTTCTTCCGCTTTTACCGTCTGCGGCAGACAGGGTATCGTAATTCCTTCCTCCGTCGCGGGCTGCGTTCCATCGGCGTCATAGAAAAGCGCGCCACACACAGTACAGCGATAGTGTCCGATATGTCCCGGCTGGTCCTGCGTCGGATCAAGGAGATCTACCTTTACAAGGCTGTGTCCCCGAGCGGGAAGAGCCTCCGATATATATTTAAGAGGCATATCGCAGCTGTTACAGTGGATATCTTCTACCCTAACGCCATCCTTTGTACAGGTTGGCGCTTTTGATCCTGTTGTATAGATCCGGAGGTATTCCGGATGATTCGTAAAGAATCCCTGCAGATTATTATTAAGGCCGCACCCATGAAACGCACACGAGCCCACATTGGTTACCGTCTCTGGAATGGAAAGCGGTACCGTTAATCCCGTACATCCGTAAAACGCGCTGGCATTGATCGTTTTGACGCCGCTGCCGATTGAGATTCCCCCATCGAATGAGGAATCCTCTGCAAATGCGCTGGTCCCAAGAAATGTAACTGAATCAGGAATTACAATATCACCCTTCAGTCCGGAACAATGCCGAAACGCATACATATCGATTCTCTGGAGGTTTTCATTCAGAAATAAATTGCCGTTAAGACCGGTACACCATGAAAAAGCAGAAGTACCAACCTGCGTTACATTTTCCGGGAGAATCAGATCACCGGTGAATCCGCTGTCGTTGGCAAAGCATTCTGAATCGATTTTGGTAACGGTATCGGGGATTATGATTTGCCCCTTCAGATTCTTGCAGTTCAGGAAACACTGATGCGAAATGGTACGGAGCGATTTCCCGAGATTCAACGTTCCGTTAAAACCGGTACAGCCTGAAAAGGCCCCAATACCAATTGAGGTAACCCTCTCAGGGATCGCGAGATCGCCGGTAAACCCGGTGCATCTGTAAAAAGCGGAGGCGCCGATCGAGGTAACAGAATCCGGAATATGCAGAGATCCGATCAGATGATCGAACTGTCTGAAGGCGTCTGCCCCGATAGAAGTGACGCCGGATTCGATTACCAGAGTATGGAACGTGTCCTTATACTCGTCATACGGAGGGATTCTGTTCTGTTCATAACTGTAGTTTTTCATCTTTCCGGTTCCGTAAATTGTCAGGATGCCGTCATCGGTAACCTTCCATGAAACAGAGTCGGATGTGGTATAGCTGCAATCACCTTCTGCAATCACTTGAGGGATCATTTCCGCAAAGACGGAGACTCCCATGCCGGTGAGCATCAGCGCGCACAGCAGAAGAGAAATCATTTTTTTCATGCGCATTTCAACCTTTCTTTATGTTATTTCGCCTTGGCAAGGCTTCTCGCCATATTCACGGCGGTTGTCGTTGTATGAACGACGCTCATCATATTCACTTTCACGGAGCTGTCCAGACCGAACTGCCGCGCAATGCGTTCCACCTCGTTTGCGGCCAGCATGATGCCGAGTCCCAACAGCATGTGGTCGGGGAAAGTCAGCAGGCCGATGAAGAGGAGCGTTGTCTGCAGAAACGCGGTAAAGCAAATGGCGATCACCTGTTTTACCCATTGCACAAAACCGTCTGTGTAGCCTCGTGGGACGCTGAACATATACAGCGATCCCACACCCATCTGAATCAACAAGATCCCGCCGCGCTTGATGTTCTGGAAGAAAATCTTCACTACGCAGTAGGCAAAGGCGATCAGACAAAGAAGATTCAAGAGTCCGAATTCCACGTTATAGCTGATCATAAAACAACCCTGCAGCACCTTAGTACTTTGTCCTGCAAGATCTAACGATTGTTCTCCGACAAGCAGCGCGGTCAAATCATGGGAAAAAGTATTCTGCAGGGAAATGCAGAATTTGTACAGTTCTATGGGAACAGTACCGATCATACCACAGGCGAGGAAGCCCTTCAAAATATTGATCGCCGTAGTTTTGATGTTCGCGCGCCCTGTCTGATATTCTACGGCAACGTCGAATATGGCAACCACAACGCCGGCGGCAAACAGGGACCAGCCGAACAGCGTAAACAGACGGACGGTCGCTTGGACCCACGACAAGTCGAAGATGTCTGCGCCCATGTTGCCCATTTTCTCGAAGAAATCGGCGACGGCGGTGTAGATAATGTCGTACCACCACCGTAAAACGGCGTCAAAAATCGCGTTGGAGATTTCTTCTCCCATAAATTCAAAGGCGTTGCCGATCGATTCTCCGATACCGGAAAACAGATCGCCGAGCCATTCAAACACGGTTCATCACCGTCCTTTCGTCAAAAAGAAAAAACGCCGCACTGCAGCGACGCCTGAAAATATAACCACCCATATCGTGATTGATATGAGTGGAGTCTTTGGTTATTCTATTTCCTGATCACCGTGCATTGACCCGATTTCCTGCATCAGACCGGCGCCATAGGAAAAACCCGATTTAAAAGCCGCAATCTGCAACAGTTCAATGATGGTATCCTGTGTGTCACGGTAAGTCTCAAAGGCTTCCTTCGTTTCTCCTGATAGTGTATCCTTGAGTATTCTTGACGTTTTGCTTAACAGCGCTGTCAATTCCTTCCCTCTTTCCGATGACATTAGTTCATCCTGGATCTCATCCAACGGAAAGGCGTTTCCCAAAAACAGTTTTTCAAAGTATCCCATTGCATCTCGCCCCTTTCGCAACACACAATACTACAGAACGCCGGCAATGTCCAGACAAAGTTTTCCCGCCGCGCAACATTTTTCAACGCGGCGGGAAGCGGTTGTATTAAAGACGGTCAGGATGAATGACAGTTACCGGGATTCCTTTCTCCTTCGCCATCTGAACAGCCAGCCCAACGTCGCCCGGCGCGCCGTTCCAGACTGCGATCATACAGTCGGCAGTGTTGACCATAAAACGGGCCGTGTTTGCGGCGCACATATCGTCAAAGTGCGTTTGTACGTGCTTTTCTTCGTTGCAGCGCCGCACAGTATCAAAGAAACGCTCCCGTCCGTCCTCCGGCCAATCGGCGGCCTGCAGTTCATAGGGCAGGATTGCAGTGAGCGTAACGTTTTTGTTCTCTGCCTGTAACGCTTCAACGATTTCCGCGGCGAACAGTTCCGCGCCGAAGTTCATCGGACAGAGGAAATGGATCTCGCTGTTTTCCGTAATCAGTTCTTCAATCGTCGCGCTCAGCTTTTCTTTTAACCTGACACAGCGTTCGTCGGCTTCATTCGAGCCGAAGGGCAGATTTGCAGGCTGATGCCCGACTATAGCGCAGATGCGTTCTGTAAGAGTGTTCTGTTTTTCCTGTGCTTTCGACATTGTTTTGACTCCTTGTTGTGTATTAGCGATTGAGTGTATATCGCTAATGCACAGAATATCACATGGAAATAAAGAAAAATGTCGAACGCTGACAGGCAAAGAAAAAACTGTGTGTTTTTGGCACACAGTCTGTCTGACAAGAGAGTATTCAATCTTCCTTTGCCTGTTGTATCAGCAATTCGACAACATCGAGGATCCGTTTCTGCTCCTTTGCCGGTAATTCACCGATCTGTTCCGAGAGGATCGACGCTCGGTAAGCCGAAGAATGTGTCAGAACATCGCAGAAAATGGCGTCTGCAGAGGTTTGCAGAATATTCAGAAGACGGATCATCCGTTCGTAACGCGGGAAAGTTGTACCGCGCTCAATGGTAGATATATAATTGATGGAAACGTCCAATTGCTCCGCTACCTGTTCCTGCGTTAATCCAAGACGTTCTCTGCATTCCTTAATCCGCCTGCCAACGCACTTGTCTATCAATGCTATCACTCCGTTTCTGTCAAGTGTATCTCTAATTGTTAGTATAAATCGAAGCAATACACAAAAACAGAAATGCAAATGGCGAATGTCGTTATTTACCTTGTAGTCGGCTACGATATTTTCCGTCAAATCCTTTCGGGGGTTATAGGCTCTTTATCCGAGAATCGTCCAGATGTAGAGCGGGGCGGTCAGAGTGAAGATCAGACAGGCAAACAGGATCGCCGGCGCGGTGAACTCAAAGCTGCCGTGCTTCTTGTACTCGAAATATGACGTACCGACCTTGACGAAAAACAGGATTGCCAAAATCATATCGACCACCGGAAAAACGACCTTGTTGACGACGTCCTTGACCTGTCCCTGTGCAGAGTTCCAGGTGTTCTCGATCGCGCCGGCCACGTTGCCGGCGGCAAAAGCTGTCGCCGTGAACAGGGCGCCGACAAGGGCGATGATCACGACGCAGAGCAGGATCTTAACGCTTTTTCTTTTCATGTTGATGTACCTCCTAAGATTCTTTCAAGTTTTGTATTTTTTATCTGAACGACCGGGATATGAAGACTTTCGCAGAACCTGACCTTTTCCGCGGCGGTATCGGAATACCGCTCATCCTCGAATACCCACAGCTCGTCGCAGAACCAAAGAAGACTCTGCCCGATCTCGATGATCACATCCTCTTTTTTCAGGCTTTCATCGATAAACGGGGCAAAGAGATGCGGCACGACCGGAGCCGTGCCGCAAAGAAGCGCGTACCGCGTATATCGGGACGCTTTTCTCAAAACGCCGGGTTCAACTGAATCCGGGAGACAGATATATACCTTTTTTCGCATACGTTACCTCATCCGATGCTCCAATCATCGTAGGCGCTGCCGTCGATGGTGATTGTATTGGCGTTGGCTGTGCGGGTGAGCATGCCTGCAGGCGTCCACAAATCGCTGATCACAACAGCAGCAATATACGGTCCGTCCGGGAACCAGAGCGGGGTAAAATGCAGTCTGCCGTAATCGGCATTCTGGCGGAACACCCACTTACCGGAAACAAGCTCCAAGGTACGGTAGTTGTCAGCGGATTTCTGATACCCAAACTCCGGGAACAATGCCGCTGCATAC
Source organism: uncultured Clostridia bacterium (assembly GCA_946627725.1). Lineage (GTDB taxonomy): Bacteria > Bacillota > Clostridia > Oscillospirales > Acutalibacteraceae > RUG806. The sequence continues at coordinate 25,518 of CAMOVW010000008.1, read as the reverse complement.
TGCGCCTTGGTATATGCCGGAGAAGCGGGCTCCGTACAGCCGTTGACCGTCTTTGTCCCGTTATCCACAGACAAGGAAACGCTGTAACCGGATTTCATGGTCCAAACGCCATTTTTCTTCTCGGCGTTTGCGCTGGCGTCCGGTACGACAGATACAGCGGCGTCTGAGATCCCGATTCCGTATGTCACCTGCTTGAACGCGCCGTTTTCATAGACCCATTCCGTCCATTTCTTTGCCGTGTTATTGGAGGAAGGCGCAGCGGGAACGGTAAAGCTGTCCGGAGCGGAGATCTCAAACTGTGTATCAGGCGTTGCTGAAATCTCATACTTGCAGGTCGCATACTGGTTTTTGATCAAACCGTAATTGCTGCTGTTCTCGACGATTTCGGCAGACACATAAATTTTGTTGCTGCCGAGATTCGACGGAACCGTCCATTTGAAGTACAGAAGGTTCCGATCATTGCCGGGGACGACTACATTGTTCTGCGTGACCGTCTTGATGACCGCAGAATCCTTGTAGACCTTGAATACAACGCTCACATTATCGCCCGGCAGACAGACGCCCTCACCTTTATTGACAAGGTAGAAGGATGTGATTACCTCAGTCGACTCTCTGTATGCAGCATTCGGCGTGATTGCTTCAAGTGACAGTTCACGCTGAATTCTCCACTGCGCATACAGGGTGATGATCTTGCCGTTTTCGGTTGTGAGATTTTTCACAGTCTGTTTGTCTGCATAATCCGTGCCCGTTCCGTCTGCTTTGGTGTTCCACTTAACAAACTCAGCAGCATTTTTCACGAATGCGTTTGCCGTCAGGTTCCTGGCTGTGTCATAATTCATCGCCATATCTGCCATTGTGCCTGAATTAGCGCCGTTGCCGTTAAAGCGAATGGTATAGGTAATTGGCTTCCACTGCGCGTACAGCGTGACCGTCGCCTTATCGGTTGCAGTCAGATTCTTGACAGACTGCTTGTCGGTGTAAGCTGTACCTTTGCCATCCGCAGCAGTATTCCATCCAGTAAAGGTATACCCGATTCTCACATACGCATTGGCGGTCAGGCTTTTCGCCACATCGTAGGTCATAGATAAATTGGACATCGTTCCGCTCGTGGATTTATTTCCGTCGAACCTGATCGTGTATGTGATAGGCGTCCAGTGAGCGTAAACGGTAATATCTTTATCGGTCGTATAGGAACTGCCGCCACCGCCGATTTTGGTGCCGCCTGTGGAGGATGTGTACCATCCGTCGAAGATATACCCGGTTCTTGTTGGCGAGGGAAGCGTTGCTTTTGCGTCAGACCACTTCGCATAGACGTTGACCGCTGCGCCGCTCACAGAGGACAGATTCTTTACGCTCTGTTTGTCCGTATATACAGCATTGCCGGTCGCGGAAGTCGCCCAGCCGCCGAAAACTGCGGTTGCTTTTGCAGTCGTGTTTTCTTTTCCGGCGTAATTGTAATTATACGTGATCGTAAACTCCCGCTTGAAGGCGTTGGCGGCTAGATTTTGTGCCTTATCGTATACAAAATTCTGATTTGCCATAGCGCCGCTTGTGGAACCGTTACCGTTGAACTTCACCATGTAACTGATCGGCGTCCACTGTGCGTACAGATTGACTGTCGCGCCCTGCGTCGCGGTGAGATTTTTTACCGGTTGCTTGTCGGAGTACTTCGTCCCGGAACCGTCTGCCGCGGTATCCCAACCGCTAAACGTATATCCGGTACGCTTGAAGGCATTTGCCGTCAACGCTTTTGCTGTATCGTATGTCATGGACAAATAAGACATGGAGCCGGAAGTCGCACCATTGCCGATGAATTTGATCGAGTACGTGATTGGCGTCCAATGCGCGTAGACCGTTATATCTTTACTCGGTATGTAACTGCCTCCGCCAGCGCCGATCTTGGAACCGCTTGAGGCAGAAGTGTACCAGCCGTCAAATATATAACCTGTTCTCGTGGGAGTGGGGAGCGTGACGGATTTATCCGTCCACTTTGCAAACAGATCAACAACCGCGCCGCTTGTTGAGGAAAGGTTCTTCACGCTCTGCTTGTCGGTGTACACCCTGCTGCCGGAAGCTGAATTCGCCCAACCGGAAAACGCTGCAGATGCCCTTGCCGTGGAGTTCGCTATGCCATTGTAATTGTAATTATACGTGACCGTGAACTCGCGCTTGAAAGCGTTTGCAGAAAGATCCTGCGCCTTATCATACACAAAGCTCTGGTTGGTCATGCTGCCGGAAGTGGAGCCATTGCCGTTAAACCTTACAGAATAACCGATCGGCATCCACTGCGCATACAGGTTGACTATCGCTCCCTGCGTGGCGGTAAGGTTCTTCACGCTCTGCTTGTCCGAATATTTCGTCCCGGAGCCGTCCGCCGCGGTGTTCCAACCGCTGAATGTGTAGCCGATGCGTTTGAATGCGTTGACAGTCAGCGTCTTGGCAACGTCATAGGTCATAGCGAGATTTGTCATCGAGCCGGAAGTGCAGTTGTTGCCATTAAACGTGACAGTATACGTAATGGGAATCCATACGGCATAAAGAGTAATGACAGCGCCATTTGTAGAAGAGAGATTCTTCACGCTCTGCTTATCGCTGTAGACTTTGCTGCCCGAAGCAGAGGTAGCCCAGCCGCTGAACACATAACCGGTTTTCTTAAAGGTGTTTGCAGTCAGATTCGCAGCAACGTCATAAGTCATCTTCTGATCACCCATGGAACCGGAAGACGCTCCGTTGCCATTAAATCTGACGGTATACGTAATAGGCGACCACTGGGCATAGAGTGTGATCGTATTACCGCTGGATACCGGCAGATTCTTGACATTCTGTTTGTCAGCGTAGGAAGTGCCGGTACCGTCCAATTTAGTGTTCCAGTTTTTGAACGCATACCCGGTGCGTTTGAAAGCGTTGGCAGTCAGGTTTTTGGCCACATCATAGGTCATTTTCAGGTCGGACATAGATCCGGAGGTAGAACCATTGCCGTTGAATCTGATCGTATACGAATCAGGCGTCCACTGTGCGTACAGGTTTATGACAGCGCCGTTGGTGGTTGTCAGATTCTTAACGGACTGCTTGTTTGTGTACTTCGTACCGCTGCCGTCAGCCACAGTATTCCAGCCGGTAAACGAATAACCGGAACGCTTGAAAGTGTTATCCGTCAGAATTTTGGCAACGTCATACGTCATACTCAAATTCGCCATAGTACCGCTTGTCGCATTGTTGCCATAGAATTTGATGGTATACGTAATCGGACTCCACTGAGCGTACAAAGTAATATCCTTGCCCGGCGTGTAGTTTGCCCCGCCACTACCAACCTTGGTTCCGCCGGAAGAAGCCGAAAACCAGCCGTTGAAGACGTAGCCGGTTCTTGTGGGCGTTGGTAGCTTAACGCTCGCATCAGCCCACTTTGCGTACAGGTTAACAGTTGCGTCCTGGGTTGACGAAAGATTCTTCACGCTCTGTTTGTCGGCATATACCTTGCTCCCTGAAGCAGACGTCGCCCAACCGGTGAACGTCGCATTCGCTTTTACAAAACCGTTGGACTGGCCGTTACCGTTGTAATTGAAGGTCACAGTAAACGATCTCTTGAAGGCGTTTGCCGTAAGCGCTTTTGCAGCGTCATACGTGAAAGACTGATTGGTCATGCTGCCGGAGGTTGAACCGTTGCCGTTGAACTTGACGGTATACGTAATGGGAGACCACTGGGCATAAAGACTGATCGTAGCGCCGTTGGCTGTTGTCAGGTTTTTGACTGACTGCTTGTTTGTGTATTTCGCACCACCGCCGTCCGCCTTTGCATTCCAACCGCTAAACGAATACCCAGTACGTTTGAACGCATTATCGGTCAGGTTTTTAGCAACATCGTATGTCATGCTAAGATCTGTCATGCTGCCCGAGGTTGCTCCGTTTCCGTTGAATCTGATCGTATAAGCAATCGGACTCCATTGCGCGTATAGCGTGATATCCTTGCCCGGCGTAAAGCTTGCGCCGCCGTTCCCGATTTTAGTCCCACCGGATGAAGCGGTAAACCAGCCGTTGAAGATGTAGCCGGTTCTCGTCGGCGTCGGGAGCGTTACGCTCGCGTCAGTCCATTTCGCGTACAGATTAACGGTTGCGCCTTGTACGGACGAAAGGTTTTTCACGCTCTGTTTGTCGGCGTATACTTTGTTGCCGGAAGCAAAAGTCGCCCATCCGCTGAAGGTTGCCGATGCAGTCGCCGAAGTATTGGATTTTCCGTTGCCGTTGTAATTGTAGGTAACGGTAAATGCCCTCTTAAAGGCATTCGCAGTCAACGCCTTGGCTGCATCATAGGTGTGAGACTGGTTGCTCATGCTGCCGGACGTACTGCCGTTGCCGTCATACTTGACGGTGTAGGTGATCGGCGCCCATTGCGCATACAGGGTAATATTCGCAGTCGGTGTGTACTTTCCGCCGCCAGCACCAATCTTCGTTCCACCGGAAGCGGAAGTATACCAGCCGTTGAAAGCATACCCGGTCCTCGTCGGCGTCGGGAGTGTGACGCTGCCATCTGTCCATTTTGCATAGAGATTTATCGTTGCCCCCTGCGTCGAAGACAGGTTTTTGACGCTCTGTTTATCCGTATAAGCAACCTTTCCGCTCGAGGAGGTCGCCCAGCCGTTGAACGTCGCGTTGGCTGTCGCTGTGGAATTAGCGCTGCCGTTCCCGTTATAATTGTAGGTCACGACAAAATTGCGCTTGAAAGCGTTGGCCGTTAAATTCTGCGCTTTATCAAAGGTGAACCCCTGATTGTTCATTGAACCCGAAGTCGCGCCGTTTCCGTTGAACTTTACGCTGTAGGATATGGGAGACCATTGCGCGTACAAGGTAATGTTCGCGGACGGCTTATAGCTTGCGCCGCCGTTCCCTATCTTTGTCCCACCGGAAGCAGAGGTATACCAGCCGTTAAACACATAGCCGGTTCTGGTCGGTGAAGGAAGCGTAACGCTCGCGTCTTTCCAATTTGCGTACAGATTGACGGTTGCCCCCTGCGAGGATGACAGGTTTTTGACAGTGTGCTTGTCATTGTAGACCTTCGCTCCGCTTGCGCTTGTCGCCCAACCGTTAAAGGTCGCGTTCGCCGTTGCGGTGGAATTCGAGCTTCCATTGCCATTGTAGTTGTAGGTGACGGTAAAAGCTCTTTTGTATGCGTTCGCAGTCAACGCTTTCGACGAATCGTAGGTATGAGACTGTTTGCTCATTGAGCCCGAAGTCGATCCGTTGCCGTTGAACTTCACGGAATATGTGATGGGCGTCCAGATCGCATAAAGTGTCAGATTGGCATTTCCCGTGTATTTCCCACCGGAAGCATAGGTCGTTCCTTTTCCGTCTGCTTTTGTGTTCCATGACGTGAAGGTATAACCGGTACGTGTCGGCTTCGTTGAAGAAAGAGTGAGATCCTTCCCATACGTTTTCGTTTGTGCTCCAGGCGCGCCGGTACCGCCATTGGCGTTATATGTCACAGTGTAAGTATTGATTTTCCATTGGGCATATAAAGTCACGCTTTCGTTTTTGGTGTACTTGGCGCCCGATGCGTAAGCTGTGCCTTTGCCGTCGCTCATGGTGTTCCAGCCGATAAAATCGTAACCGGTTCTGGTCGGTTTCGTGGAACTCAACGTCAAATCGGTGCCATACGTCTTGGTCTGCGCAGAAGGAGCACCGGAACCGCCGTTCGCGTTGTACGTTACGGTGTAGGTTTTGAGTTTCCATTGGGCGTACAATGTCAGGTTCGCGTTTGTTGTATACTTCGCGCTCGGCTTGTAGGTTGTACCTTTACCATCAGCCTTAGTGTTCCATGACACGAAATCATAGCCGGTACGGATCGGGAGCCCGGAAGCCAGTGTCAGATCCACCCCGTGCGTCTTCGTCTGAGAAGCGGGTGCATTGGAACCGCCGTTGGCGTTGTAAGTCACGGTATATGTTTTCTTGACCCATTGTGCATACAGTATCAGATTGGCATTTGTTGTATACTTCGCACCCGGCTGATAAGTGGTTCCTTTTCCGTCGGCTTTTGTATTCCACGAAACAAAGTTATACCCATCTTGTGTCGGTTTGCCGGAAGCCAGCGTCAGGTCCACATTGTGTGTCTTTGTCTGAGACGCCGGAGCACCGGAGCCGCCGTTGGCATTGTAGCTGATCGTGTAAGTTTTCAGTTTCCATTGCGCATAGAGAGTCAGGTTCGCGTTGGCAGTGTACTTCGCGCTCGGTTTGTACGTCGTACCCTTGCCGTCAGCTTTTGTGTTCCAAGATACAAAATCGTAGCCGGTACGGGTCGGGAGCCCGGAAGCCAGCGTCAGGTCCACCCCGTGTGTCTTCGTTTGAGAAGCAGGTGCGCCGGAACCGCCGTTTGCGTTGTAGGTCACAGTGTATGTTTTCTTGGCCCATTGTGCATACAGAGTCAAATTCGCATTTGTCGTATACTTTGCACTCGGCTGATATGTTGTCCCTTTCCCGTCGGCTTTAGTATTCCACGAAACAAAGTTATACCCATCTCGTGTCGGTTTGCCGGAAGCCAGTGTCAGATCTACGTTGTGCGTCTTTGTCTGAGACGCCGGAGCACCGGAGCCGCCGTTGGCATTGTAACTGACGGAGTAAGTCTTTAGTTTCCACTGAGCGTACAGAACAAGATTCGCGTTGGCAGTGTATTTCGCGCCCGGTTTGTACGTCGTACCCGTACCGTCAGCTTTGGTATTCCACGAAATGAAATCGTAACCTGTACGTGTCGGAGTACCGGAAGAGAGGGTCAGGTCAACACCATAGTTTTTGGTCTGCGCTCCCGGCGCGCCGGTACCGCCGTTCGCGTTGTAGGTTACGGTGTAGGTTTTCTTCGACCACTGGGCATACAGGGTAATATCACCATGCTCCCATTGTCCTTTGTGGTATTTATTGGCATAGACGTTATCCTTGGTCCAGTATCCGATCGTAGTGCCGGTATACTTCCAGCCGCCGAAATCATAACCGTCCCTTGTGGGTGTGGCGTAGGCAGTCGCACCAGAGGAGTAGTTGCCGATGTAAACGTCTGTCTCATAGTTGTAATTCTGAACCGGGTTGGTCGTTGAACTGCCGATCTTGCCGCCGTTGAGGTTATACGTGATCTTATACGGCTTCGGCGTCCACTCAGCGGTTAACGTAATGGATCTGTCACCGGTCGAAACCGTTGATTCCAGCGAGGAAGCCTTATACGTCGTACCTCCGCCGAAAAGCTGGCTTGTGCCATCCTTTTTCCACTTCGAGAAATCATAATAATCTCTCGTCATTTTGAACCCTGAACCGGCGCCGTTCATCAGCGTCAAGTTGTTATCATAATAGACACTCTGGGTGAAATAGTTATTGGAGCTGTTTCGGATATAGCTTGAGCTGTAGCTGGCAAAATCAGAAGCCAACTTATAGCTGCTGCTGATCTTCAGCGAGGAATCCCCCGTACCTGTGGTGTAGTAAACAGACAACAGATGCGGGTTGGTGTTCCATACGACCATCAAGCCATATCCTTTGTTGACCATATTCTGAAAACTGGTGGCGCTGGAAAGCGTTGTTCCCGCGGAGATCCCCGCGTGTGCGGAATCCGTTTTTAAGGCGTCCGGCCAATTTAAATTGGTGTACCGCCTGATCGTGACCCAGCCGGAGCCATACCCCGAACCCTCGTTGCCGGTTGAAGTCGCGGAGCATACAACACATCCGATCAGACCCATTTCGGTCACGGTTATGCAGTAGTTTGTGTTTTCGATCTTGACCCTGTAGATAGGTTCAATAAAGATGAAGTCGGATGATTTCATATTGGCAATGGTCGCGCCGGATACCATCTTGTTCAGAATGATATTCATATTGGCTTCTTTTGTGCCCCAAGTCGTCATTGCGTCTTCGTCGGCAGGGAGAACCACAGGGATATCCGTTCGGTTGCAATACTTGTACGCCGTACTGGTCGAGTAATACTCGCGGTCGATTGTCAAGGAATCGAAATACCGTTTATACTCATATTTACTGAGATTTCGGTATGTGGTTCCGTTGACAGTAGCCTTGATGTGATATCCCCACGATGAATTGGGGGTATATCCGTTGTAAAACACGTCGAGAGCGGCTTTCCGTGAATAGTAACCGTCTGAGCCGAGCGTGAGCCAGGAAAAACGGAAACCGACGTGATGATCGGCATTACTGGAAGGGACCAGGTATGCGCCGCTTACCGAGCTGCCGCCTCCCGTATGTCCGATATGCGAGCCATCACCTGAAAGGGCAAAGGCTGTTTCGGAAAACATCGAAAAGATCAGCAGTACTGCGAGAACGGACGTCAGGATCTTTCTTGTTTTAGATTTATCCATTCATTCTGTCCTTTCTGCAATGATATTGCATGAAAAAAGGAGCCGACTTCTGTCAGCTCCGCGGTGGTATTGTATATCATTTATTTCACCGGTTCTTCAGTGATGATATACGTCGGGTTGGTACAGGTATGACAGGTGTTGGAGGGGACACTTTCGCCGCAGTGCATACAGGTGAAGGGAGAGAAGGCTCGCGTACAGCCACCGAAGGCGCAGGCGTCATTCCCGTATTCATCGGGGCTGCAAGGGAGTCCGCACACCATACAGGTGTTGATCCCGTCACCCTTATACACGGGTCCTTCCGGCGCAAGTTCCGTCTCGGACGGCGTGGGCTGCTGTTCGTGATCTTTTTTCTTGGCTTCTTCTTCTGCCCGCAACCGTTCCTCATCCTCCGGGGACAGAGGCAGTTCTGTGGATTCCTCGGAAAAATTGCTTTCAATCAGCGGTTCCAATCCGACTGCCGTGCGAAGGATCATTCGAGCGTCGGAGGCGCTGATCTCTCCGTCCTCGTCGTAATCCGCATTTACAAATCGGTAACTCCCGGGGGCATAATCCTCCAGTCCGACGCATGCCCGCAGCGACAGTCTCGCGTCCGCGGCTGAAACTTCGCCGTCGCCGTCCACGTCGCCGTGGTAACGGACGGGTCCCTCAGCCGCTTCAGCAGTGTTATGCAGCGCGCCGCCGAGCAGGGGGATGATGAGAAACAAAACGATCACAACCACAGCGGCAACAATGCCTGCGATCAGCTTCTTCTTTTTGATGGATATTTTTGCGTTCATATTGAAACCTCACTTTCTTTGTCGCCGTATTGCGGCGCAGTTCCACAATACCCGAATCGCTTCGGAATATCTACTGTTTTCGGCAAAACAGAAAAATGTTATCAGTGCAGACACAGTTTTACCTGATTTTTTGACCGCAGTTCAGATGTGATATTGACAGGGATCGTTGCTGTCGCTACTGTTACCCCGGCAAACCGGATCGGTACGCGCATGGTGTATGTGACGTACAGCTCCAGCTGCTGATCTTCAAGGAACCCGATCGTCGGCACAGTGATATTGAACTTTTCATGACCGTCGTTGTCATAGCAGTAATACCGCGCGCCGGTTTTGGTCAGCGAACAGAATTCCGCGAGCATCTGGTTGTATTTCGCGGTGTTCACATTGTCGGTGGCGTTTTTGCCCATCTTGATATTGTTGTAAATCAGGATGGAGTTATTGGCGACAAAGGAGTCGAACACGATCTCCGTGTTCGTTTCCTGTACTCTGATCAGTGAGATTGCCGATGCGAACGTAAATACAGCAGAAAAGATCATAAAGATAATCAGCATGAACACACAGACGGTTACATAGGGGTCGCCCCTTTTGTTCTTCATGCCGCTCATCCTTTCCAATACTTTTCTGAGATGCCGCTTCGCGTTGAGGTACAGGTGATGGGAACGCTGACCACGCCCACGCCGACCAGTTTTGTCTGAACAGACACCGTTACCGTCATTTTCTGCCCGAGCTGCACCTTTTTCAGCGCTGCGTTGTAATAGGAAGACGCGGAAACCGTGTAATCAAAATCGAAGAATTGCGTCTTCAGATCGTTCGCGCGTTGATTGAACTCGTCCGAAAAACAGCCGTTGTAGGTGGCGACCTGGATGAGCTGTTCGGAGATCTCATCCAAGTCTTGCTTAAGCGTAAAGAATGAATAGATATTGATTGTCAGTACAAGGACGCAGAGAAGCGCCACGACGCCGACGCAAATATCGATATATCCTTCCGCTCGCTTGTTTTTTAATAGTCGATGCATACTTGTTCCTCCTGATTACTGAAAGAGGATTCCCATGGATGTGACGATCTGTTCCAGAATCACCACCACATAGATCAGCATGAAACAAATCAGCAGGCACATGGATAAGCGTTTGACTTTTTTCGGCACCTTCTGTGCTTCCAGCCGGAGCTGCTGCCGCTGTACGTCATTGAATTTGATCGCCAGAGAAGACCAGTATACGGCGGTATCGTCGCCGCGCAGAATACCGATCAGGCCGCGGCAGACGTCGGACATCATGGAGGAACCCACACGGGTTTCCAGTCTTGTGATCGCCGCCTCATAGTTGCCGGACCGCATATCCGCCGCGGTGATTTTAAGCTCATTCTTCATTTCGACGCCGGCGTTTTCCGCATAGCTCTCGAGCATGTACAGAACGTCACGGTTGTGCTTGAGCGTTTTCTCTATGGTGAAGACCAGCCGGGGAAGCTCGAATTCGATTCTGTCACGCTTTGCGCGGATCCTCCGCGTGACCGCTTTGTTTTCTCGGATATACAAAAATACCGCGAGAAACAGAATGACAGGGCTCAGCAGCGGAAACAGAAACAGTGTGGGAACAGCAAAAACGCCGACCAGCAGCGCTTTAACGATCGCGTTTGCCTTGTATTCCTCCGGAGAGATGTTCATCTGCGCAGTCTGCAGATCCGCAAGAAGCTGTTCACGCTTAAAATCGTTGATTCTCAGATGCTTCGCAATCCATGAAGAAATACCCTTCAGCCAGACGTCCAGCCCGGACGTCTTTTCTTTCTGCCGCTTTGAAAGACTTACGATCGCCTTGGAGGTTTTGTAATACGGCAGACGGAACCGATTGGCGAGCAAAAAATACACGCCTACGGCAAACGTCATGCCGATGATAACCTGAAATATCATATCTTTCCCTCCCTCATCGTTTGTATTCCACGGGCTTTGTGAATTTCATCATAAACATGGCGGTTATGAGAATCACGACGCCGCAGACGCCGAGCACGATCTTACCCGGGGTTGTCGCCATCAGCGTATGGTACCAGTCCTTATTCAGGAAGTACAATAAGGGGATGTTGCCGACCACCAGCGCCACCATCATCCAGTATTCGTTCCGGGCGGACGCCAGCATCGTTTTCAGCTCGTTGTTGACGATGCGCACATCTGTCAGCTTGCCGACAATGGGCAGCAGCGTGTCCTTCAGCGTCCGGTCGTCCTGACATTGGATGACCGTGTCGCACCATTCCCGGAATATTTCATTGTCGAGACGCTCCCGCAGGTTGAACAAAGCCTGTTTGACGCTCGAGGAAACAGCCGTCGCGTCGCCCTCAAAAGCCATGAAGACTTCTTTCAGGGGGGATTTGATGTAGCCGAGGTTTTCACGGACCGCCGCAAGGATATCGTCGGAGCGGATATATGACGTGGTCACGATGGACAGCGCCGTTTCCAGTTCTTCTTTGGTCTTTCTGTCGTAAACCGAAAGGGTGTTGGCCGTATAGAAAAACGGCAGCAGGGCAAAGGCGACGGAAAATGCGGGCAGCAGGAAGGGATTCCCGATCAGAACAGCCAGCACGGCGCCGACAGCAAACAGTACCAGCGACAGGGTGAAGACCAGGGCAAACTGCTTCGCTTTGCCGGAAACAGCCAGCGCGTTTTTCATGTTCATCAGGACGGTGAACACGCCGTGTTTTTTCCTGTTTCCACGGATGTTACGCACCTCGTCCCGCAGAGAGTCTTTGGGTGAGATCACGTTCAGCAGATCGTCCGCGATCTGTACGGGCGTCAGTCCGAACAGACAGGCGATGGCAATCACCAGAAGCACGGAACTGATAAGAGAGATTATCATAAATAATCAGCTCCTTTCTGTAAAAACCGGTTCAGCATGGACTGCGGCGCTCCGAACTGTGTAAGCTTCTGCTTCAGATTTTCGCTCATCAGTTCGGGCTGCTCGAAGTGGCCTTCGATCTGGAATTTGTCTCCGCGCAGCTCATTCCGCGTGATTTTGTAGCGGAACAGCGTATGGTATTCCCGGTCGCCGTTGGGCGTGATCACGCACTCGGAGATATCCATGATCTTTCGGGAATTATCCTCCAGTTTATGTGAATAAATCACCAGAGGAAACGCCTGACCGGCCTGTACCAGCGAGGTGTTGAAGTCGATGGGAAACCGTTTCTGACACAACAGCGCCAGACGCATGTGCGCGGCGTCTGCTGCGGAAGCGTGGATCGTGGAAACCACGGTGTGTCCGGTCAGGGACGCTTCTACGGCAGAGTACGCTTCCGTATCGCGCATCTCGCCGACCACCACAATATCCGGGTTAAAACGAAGCGACGCAACAACGAGGTCTTCCTGTGAGATGTCATAAGCAGGGTTATCACTGGGGCGTGACAGCGTGTGGACCACGTTGTTTGTTACGACCCCGTCTCTGCTTCTGACAAGAGATAGCTCGCGGGAGCCGGATTCAATGGTAAAAATACGTTTATTGTCCGGAATGCTTGTAAGCAAGGCGTTCAGCAGTGTGGTTTTACCGCTGGACGTCGCACCGGCGACCACGAAAGAGACGCCGTAACGCAAACACATACAGAGAAAGTCGATCATCTTCTGCGTGGCGTTGCCGCCCCAGATCAGCTGTTCCCGGTTGACACGGGAGGGGTGCAGCAGTCGGATGGAGACGGAGATCCCTCTGTCTTCATCCACGATGGGTTCCTTGAGCGCTGTGATACGGGTATTGCCGGGCAGATGTCCCTGTGCGGTCGGCGTAGCGTTATCAATAATCATCCCCGAATGATGCAGAAGACGTTTGACAACGTCGATGGCGTGCTGCGGCGCATAGAAATGCTCAGGCGATTTCTCGATCCTGCCGTCCGTATATGTGATGGCGATATCGTCCCAGCCGTTGATGTTGATCTCTTCGATCTCGTCCCTGCCGAGGTATTTCGTCAATACCGAGTATTCCGCCATCTCCGTATACAGCGCGTCGGACAACTCCTTGAAGGTCATCCCTTCTACCTGGGAAGCGCTGTCATACAGGTATTTGTCGATATACGTCCGAAGCTGTTCGTACTTGTCTTCATCCGCAAGGGACGCGGCATACCGTTCGGAGATGTACTTCTGCGCGGACTGCAGCACATAGATAAAGGCGGAGGAATACGCCATCAGATCACCGCCTTTGCAATATCGTTCAGGAGCCCTCTGTATTTTTTGTCCGGCAGCGGCTCGGAGAGTGTGCCGCAGTACGCCTGTTTTTTCAGTTCCTCGCAGTACGGCAGCACAAAACGGACGTCGCCGAAATGGGCTTTGACTTCCTCAATCGGCAGGAAAACGTCTTTGTCCTTCGCGTTCAGTACCGTCAGGCGCGTCGCGGTCTGCTCTCCGGGGTTGTCGTTGGAAGCAAAGTAAGCCATACTCTTAACGTCCGGCGTTGCAAAACGGATCGTCGAGGAGGCGTCGGAGCGAAGTACGGCGGAGATCAGCTCCGTCGTATCGCTGTCGCAATCGGCGATCACATACTCGGCGATTTGCAGCAGTACGGAAATCAGCTGCAGTACCTTATCCTCCGTCGGGCGGGGATAGGTGTATTTATTTTCGCCGGCCTTAAAGCCAAGATAGCCGAAATCCATCATGGTTTTGACTGTCACGATCCGGCGCAGCACGTCTTCCTTGTAGATGTCCGTGTGATCCAGCGCCATGCCGAGAGATTGAAGATCGTCATCTCTGCAGTGGGGAAATAGGTATCCCATCACCGGCACCGTAAGATCGGGGCAGATAAAAATAACCCGACGTTTTGTCAGGTCATAGATTTCCTGCGCCAGCTTGATCCCGTTGACGGTTTTTCCTGAATCGGGAGAGCCCGTAATTGCGATGAGCTTAGCCATTGTCCCCACCTCCGTCCTTCTGCGGCTGTGCGGGCGAAGCGAACAGCGAATCCTGTTTTGCAAGGAATTCGTCCGCTTTTTCCTTTTCGCCGCGGAAAACCAGAGCTGCCTGAATCTTTCCTTCCGCTTCATATTTGGCAAGCAAAAGCGCCTGCTCGCTGTTTACGAGTACCGTAACGGTGGACGGGATCTCAAAGCTGCCGTCCTCATTTTTGATGATATCTTCCTTGTCGATACCGCCGGCCGTTGTCGCGGTGATGACCTTGACGTACTGCAGTTCCGGCGGAATGACCGATTCGTTCCCGTCTTTATCGACAAATATCAGGCTGATGATATCGCCGTTCTGCAGTTTTCCGGAAAGACCCGCGGCGAAGGTCGGGATCGGTACGCTGACTGCGATTTTGTTCCCGTCCAGACTGGCAAAGATATCCTCTGCGGAATCGGCGTTGTCGGAGATCTTATCCTCCGTCAGACAGTCCCCGGCATACAGGTTCGACACAGCGTATTTACCGACAATCTGGGCAGCGTCCGTCAGAACGCCCGCAGGAAGCGCGGCCGTATTGACCTTGACTTCTTCCAGATGGTCCTCGGTGAGCTGCGCGCCCTGGTTAACGTCTTCCTTAAGCCGAAGCACAGCGGTGGTATCGGCGGTCATGCGGTTGACGAGCGGTCCCGCCGCAAAGGTGATCGCGACTGCCGCGATCATACAGATGATTCCGATTATGGTTCTATTTTTCATTGGAATCCTCCCTTAGATAAAATATGCCGCGAGAAATCCCGCGGCAAGATACGGAAGCATGGGAAAGCCATGCTCCTTGTTGTTTCTGCGCTTGACTGCGCTGATCACAGCGTTGACGGCGATCGCCAGAATCATCCCGACAATCACGCCGCAGAGGCTTTTCGGTATCCCGAGCAAAAACGCGCATGCGGCGGAGAACTTGATATCCGCGCCGCCGATCCGACCCTGAAAAAGGACGGACGTGCTGATCATAATAACGAATACAAAAGCCCCGGCGATCAGCATGGAGGGGATCTCATTCAGCTGCACGCCGATCAACGCGGTGATCAGTATATAAACATGAAGGAGATCGCCGCATTCCCGGGTTCGGATATCGCTGTATGAAGCGTAGAGAAACAGAAACGTAAGGATCATGCCCTTGACGGCGGAAAAACTGTCGCCGAAACGAAGCGCCAGCAGAACAGCGGTAACAACGGGGATCGAAATAAAGGCGGCCAGGACTTTATTCCGGTTGCCGCCGAACTTTTCATAGCTTTTCTCTGCAAGAACACAACCTGCGATAACGCCAAGAAAAAGGCAGCACAGGCTTCCCGCGTATGGCACATTCTGAAACAGTATGACGGAAGCGCCCTTCGGCAGAATCATATTCATTCAAACATCTCCTTCATGGTTGAAATCACGGCGGGAGAAAGATCTCCCGCCGCGGGTCAGGGCTGCAGATTATCAGCCGTTGTAGTTAAACAGACCCTGCACTTTTTGGGTGACCGTGGGCATGATCGTGTTATTGAAGAGCGCGTAGAGACCCGCCAGAAGCAAAGCCCCGATGACGACGGCGATCAGGATTTTGACGCCGCTGTCTACATAGCCTTCGGCGGTGGGCGCAACAAGCAGGGTTCTTGCCTCGAAATACTTACGGACTGCCTTGTCGACGACGTTCGCGGCTGCGTTTTCGATGCGGTTCTTCGCGGAACGGATAAAGTTTTTGATCTTCTTAAACATATTCGTGTACCTCTCTTTCTTTATTCTCAGCCGTTATAGTTAAAGAGCCCCTGCTCTTTTTGGGTGACCGTGGGCATGATCGTGGAATTAAAGAGCGCGTAGAGGCCCGCGAGGAGCAGGGCGCCCAGCACGACGGCGATCAGGATTTTGACACCGGAATCCACATAACCTTCGGCGACGGGGTTCTCGATGGCGACTTTTGCGGTGATAGCAGCGGCGTTTACCTTTTCGATGACGGTTTCGGCCGCTTTCTTGATCTTGTTGGCTGCTTTTTTGATGAAATTCAGCATAGGGAAAATACCTTACCTTTCTTTAATATGTTTTGCTGAAAAATGGAAGCCCGCTCACATCTGCTGCGAGAGGGCTTCGGATTCGACCGGCGTTTCGGTCTGCGACATTTTCTGCTCATACGCCTGCAGGACAGCGCTCTGGATGGCGTTTCTGCCATCGGCGGTCACGGCGTGGAAAATGTCAGAGTATTCTTTTTTCCCGTTCTTTTCATACGACTGCTGGGGCATCTGCACCCAAGGACCTTTATCGGAATCATAGATCCTAAGTCCGTGTACGGCAAAGGTACCGCCGACGGTGACGCTGGCGCGCGCCAGCAGCTTGCTGTCCGGGATGTCGTAGGTATGCTCGATCCGTGCGGAGATCGACGGCGTGGTGCGTTCCTTTTCCGGTGCGGTTTTACCGGCTTTGCTATTGGCCATGATGGTTCGCCTCCTTTCAAGTTACATCATGAATCCATATATGGAGAAGCCCATATCGGCTTCCACTTCCTCCGGAGAGATATCCTCCGGTTCACGGAACTGATCCATATATTTCACCACCTCCTCATCCGTTAATGACCGGAATTCCTCACCGGCGTCGCCGCAGATGAAAAAGGAGCCTGCCATGATGGTTCCGTTCTCCAGCCTGCGATTTCCGTCCAGCCCCTCCAGCTTTGCCTCTTCGTTCCCGACGA
Source organism: uncultured Clostridia bacterium (assembly GCA_946627725.1). Lineage (GTDB taxonomy): Bacteria > Bacillota > Clostridia > Oscillospirales > Acutalibacteraceae > RUG806. Next base: position 8,847 of record CAMOVW010000008.1, on the reverse strand, counting down.
TCACAACATTTTCATCCAGATAGACGGGTTCGATCAGACCGCCAACGGCCTGCTGCATGCCTTTGAGGTCATGCGGAATTTCGGTTTCATATGGAGACCTGTGCGGTTCCACGTAGAGAACCCGCATCAGGTTATCCGGCTTATGCGTCTGCGACTCGTCAAAATCGATATGCTGGAATCCGAACGAATCGCAGAAAAATGCCCCGTTTTCATTCACGACCACGTCGGAGACGGAAAGCGAATGTCCGCGGAGCAAAGGGTGTTGGCTCGTATTCAGTTGTGCGAAAACGTCCTCGAGGTTGGAAACGTCCATGTCGGCGTTCAGGACCTCGTTATATATGTCCGGATCCACGCCGCCGTGTTCTCCTGTATAGTCCAGCGACATGAATTTTACATGGCTTGCGTCTCGATCATGGTCGATTTGATAAACCTTTACGCGCATGATTACATCCCTCCCATCGCAGGGCCGTGGGATTGCGAAATACGGTCCTCAAATTCTTCCGCGTCGCAGATCCAGTAATCAGGACCGTTGTACATGGACACGTACAGATCGCCGTCTTCGGTCTCTATCGACCGCTGCTCAAATCCTTCGCCGAGCCCGTCGCTGTTCTGTCCCGTGACCCAATCAGTGACGCTTTCTTTTTCTTCCGGTGTGAGCGGCGTGGTCAGATAGAGATCCACCTTGCCGTAGAGCTGTCCGTCGTGTTCCTCTACATCCCAGTATGCCGAAACCAGCTTGGCTTTTGCGGAAGGGATCTCGTCGTAATAGTCCGCCATATCGCCGTACTCGGGCGCCTGCTCCAGTTCGAGCGCCTCTTGAATCTCGGAAGCATGCGCGGCGATCATGGAATTGCCAACGTCATACATCTCTCCGTCTTCCTCATGCATGTCAAGTGACGCGGTCAGAGGGAAATACAGTGTTTCACGCACACTGCCGTAGCTGTGCAGCTTTTCAGCGCGGTCCCTGTACAGGTCCGAAATGGATTCGTACTTCTGATCCATGATTGCGGTTTCCAGTTCTGCTTTCACCGCAGGATACGTCTTTTCCAGCGTGGCGGCGACGGCGTTGGCCGTGAGCAGCGTGTCTGTTTCATGAAAGAGCAAACTCAGTTTACCGCCGATATCATTTCCGGAGATCAGTTTAATGTGCAGATCCTCGTCTTCCTCATCCCTAAGATACAGCGGGATTCTCGGGGGACAGCCAAGTTCTTTCAGCGTTCTTCCCAAAACGTATTTGTTGTCGGGCAGGTCAACAATAGCCTGCTCGCCTTTGTATTCGATCAAGGCCTGATATACCATAGTTACATTCCTCCCATTATCGGACTGCTGTCCGGTTCTGTCTGTTCTTCGGTTTGTGGATCCTCGTTCGGCGCAGTCAGCGTCTGCAACTTCTCACGCGCCCAATCGGGGATATGCTCGTCCGCGAGAACGCCGAGAAAATCCTGTCGGTAGAAGCTGGTTTTCTCACCGTCAGAAAGAAACATACCGAAGACCCTTCTGCCGGCCGCTTTCGGTCGACAGCCAAATCCTCCAGTCGCAAAGAACAGCTGGTTTTCCGGTGTCCGATATTCTTCTTTCAGCGTTTCCGGTTTCATAATCAGCAGCTTGCCGGTGTAATCGTTCTGATCGGAACACTGTGTTTTGTCGAAGAATCCGAGATTCCTCCAATAGTCGCGCGCCATATCAACAACACCGTCCACGAGACAGGGATGGGATTTGACACAGAAATAGCAGTTGTTTTCGTCAGCGGGGATATAGAAACTCTTTGCCCACGCTTTGTTTTCCCGTGAATACCTGCCGTCGTAGTCTGCCTGCTGAAGTGTATTGGCAAGCACCCAGTTTACGCGATCGATGCCGAATCGCTCCACGACCGGCGTGAGACAATCGCCCAGGCGGTTATCGTGATAATTCGCCGTTATCGCCTCTCCTATAGCAAACGCGCAGTTGCAGTTTTCATGATAGCTGTCCCGCCATTCCTTGATCTCGTCATGGTTTCGGGCATCTTCGCGGGAAAAGCGGTAGAGCGGAAGATGCTCAGACATGGACTTTGTTTCCTTTCTGTGAGGCCCATTTGAGAGTCAGATGCATGAGCGCAGCTCTTTGCTGTTCGGGGGAGAGACCGTCCAGAAATCCTTTCAGCGTAACGGTTCCTTCCGTGTCGCGATCAGAGTGTTCCTTTTCGGGACAACGCTCGTCACAGATGATCTCACGGGTCACAAGCACGGAACGGCCGTCTTCGCTTTCGGTAAAAGAAAGCACGTCGTTCTGCTGAAAACCGACCCGCTGACGCATATCAAAGGGAATGGTGATTCGGCCGCGTTTGCCGAGAATACGGTACATTTTCATTGTGATTCCTCCAATTCTTTATATGATAGGTAAATATGTTGCGGTAAGGTAACCGAGCACGGCGCCGAGCGCCAACAGGAGTAATATGCCGATCGTTACGATCTGGATGGGCTGCGTCGCTCTCATGACAACACCATCCCTTCCTCCGGCTCTTCCGGTAACCACGCCATGTCCACGGCGTCCTGTCCAAGTCCTTCCAGCAGGCGGTTATATGCGCTGACGTCCGGACAATCGCGGATGCCGAAATCCGCGCAGCCCTGCCGGGCGCAGGAAAGATCGGTATCGTCTTCTGCGAGCATTTCGTTCGGTTCCAACCATGCTTTGCCCTTGTCCCACAAAACACAAAGGGATGCGGGATATCCGCCTGTCTGATCACTCTGGAAATCCGGCGAGACGTCAACGTCCAGCGTGCTTCTGCTATTGAGCAGAGCTTCCACTTTTTTTGTCAATTCTTCGTAGGTCATATAGATTTTACCCCTATCGAACGATATTTTTTGATAATTATTTAATTTCGTGCGATTTGACTTGATTTTTGAAGAAAGATCGCATATACTATAGGTGAAAGAACTTGATGGGAGGCAATTAACATGACGGTAACTGCTACAGAATTCAAAACCAATTTCGGTAAATATCTGGAACTTGTACTTCATGAGGACGTTTTTATCACGCGGAACGGGAAAACGATCGCAAAGGTCGTGAATCCACAGGTCAGTGCAGTTGATACGATTCGCGGGATGTTAAAAAGCGCTCCCCATGATTTAGATTTGGATTCTCTGAGAGAGGAGCGGCTTTCCAAATATGAAGATCATGTGTGATACCAACATCATCCTGGATGTTCTGCTGGAACGAGCTCCGTTTGCAGAGGACTCCGCAAAGGTTCTGTCTCTTTGTGAGGAACACAAGCTTGACGGTTTTATCTCCGCGTCCTGTTTGACAGATATTTTTTATTTGGTCCGAAAGTATACGCACAGTACGGAGCTTGCCTATACCGCTATTGGTAAAATACTGGAAATTGTCAAGGTTTGCAGCGTGACAAACAACGATGCGATTACAGCTTTCCAGCAGAAGGCAAAAGATTTTGAGGATTGTCTTGTCGCAACCTGCGCAAAATCGATTCACTGTGACTGCATCGTAACACGGAACAAAAAGGATTTTGAAGAATTTGGCATTCTGCTTTTAACACCATCTGAATTGCTCTCGCAAATCAATTAAAGAGGCCCGTGCCCGAAAAAAGGCACGGGTTTTCTATTGCACCTTGCAGTGAATAATGGATTCCCTCAGGACCTTCTCATAATCCTCGATCATGGGGGCAAAGAAGGTCATCTGACGGGGTTTTGCCGCTTCGCGTTCGTAAAAATCATAGTTCGCGATAATCAGTTCGGGGAACTCCTTGCCGGCTTCGTACCGCTGCGCCATGGAGTGGACCCGCGTAAAATCGAACATCGGGAACCCCTCATACAGACCGCGGATTTCCGGGCAGTCGTTGTATGACAGCAGGAATTTACCTTTGATCTGCCCAAGCGTATCCCGCAGTCGAACGTGATCGTCCCAGCCGAAGCCGACCTCATACATTCCCTCCGTCTGAAAATACGGAGGGTCAAGATAGAAGAAGGTTTCCGGGCGGTCATAGTGTCGGATCAGCGTTTCAAAGTCCTGATTCTCCACCACCACATTTGCCATTCTCCGTTGTGTTTCCTGAATCAGAGAAAACAGGCGGGAGATGTCAAAGGGCTGCGCGGCGAAGGATTTGCCGCCGCTGGAATAGCTGTAGCGGAGGAGCTTCAGGAACATGGCGGCGGAGCGCACGTCGTAATCGCGGGTGATGCGCTCCCGGAGCTTTACGATCTCCTCTGCCGGAATCGGCGGCAGGGAGATCTTTGTCAGCTCCAGCTCTTCCCGGAAGTACGAATCGTCGAATTCCTCGGTCAGAAAGAACTTTTTGATTGCGTTGAAATCGTCACGCGAGTTTAAGTTACAGAAACCGAGTTCCCGGATGACCGCCATCGGCCGGTCCTTCATGCATCGGAAGAGGTTTACCAGATTATGATCGAAATCATTGTAGACCTCAAAGCCGTCAATCGTGGGCTTTCCGAGCAGGACAGAGCCGGACCCTCCGAAGACGTCCACAAAGCGACCGTACTCCCGCGGAAAAAGGGCATATAAAATATGGAGGATCGGCGTTTTATTGCCGACCCTCGAAACAGGGGTTTTCAATTGTTTCACCTCTTTCAGGTATGGGAAAGCGGCGGCAGAATCGCAGCCGCCGCTTCAGTTACGAGAACGAAGGTTCAAATCCTTCGTCCTCGTCCTCATCGCAGTCGATATCCAGATCAGAATCGTCATCGAAGTCTTCCGAATCGTCGGGATCATCCACAGACGTGATGTTGACGTATTCACCGATAATGCCGAGCGCTTCGTAGTATGAACCGCAGGCGTAAACGCGATCCCGCATCTCAGTCGCTTGATCATGGAGACCGTTCTGTTTAAGGGTGCGTGATGCCAGACCGATCAGGTTGAACACATTGCCATCCTGACCGATCAGCGGACAATTCGGTTTTTTCTGTGTCTCCTGCGGCTGCTCTTTCGGCGCTTCCTCAAAGCCGCCGAGCCGGTTCGGAACGTAATCCGAAAGCCAGGTGCCGCCGAAATTGTCATGGGTCTGCAGACGCCACATGGCGAGTCTGCCCATATCCAACCGAACGTCCTCGCGGAAGGGGAAGAGAATATTCGTAACACCGTCATGCTCAAAAACAGCGCACTCGGAGAACCGCGTTCCATCAAGCAGGATATCTTCCCGCGTTAGCAGATCGTTCATCCCTTCCAGCCAATCCTTCGGATCACCGCCGCAGCCCTGCAGCACAAGGCCTTCGGCACTTTGCATCCGGCGCAGATTTTCCGCGGGAATACGGGAAATGGCAGCTTTCTTTTCTCTGTCGTTCATTGCTTCAGTTTGCTCCTTTTCATAAACTTCGATTTCGCACAGCGGCCGGTTTCCTCTGCGTCGGTCAAGGATCTGAATCGTAGATCCGTTAAAGCGATAAAAGGAAGCGGGTTCATAATCCTGTCGAATCCCCTTGCCGTAGTTGCAGGTCGACCATTTGTTGTTCGGCTGTCCTTTGATCACAGAGTAAAAGCCGTTGGTCTGCACCCTTGTCACAACGCGGGTCAGCCCTTCAAGATCGGGATGTACGCTGTGCGAACGCACATAGATTTCCGTGCCGGGCTGAATATGACGCTTGAAATCTGCAAGGTTTTTTATCGCAATCGGCTGCCTTGCGTTGGTTGCATTCACAGCTGCATCCCCATCCCTTCGTCGGCTTCTTCATCGGTCGCATCTTCCGCAGGGTCTGCGGTCTGCGCCTGTTCATCCAATCGCGGAACAGGCGCAAAGAGCTGACCGCCGTATGCGGATACGACGCCGTAATTGGTCTGTGTCGCTCCGAGCTTCCGGAGTAATTCGTCGGCAACCACGGGTTCTGTGATCTCGTCAAGCCACCGACCGTCAAAGCGGTTGTCGGTAAAATGAGAGACGTAATCCCGGAAGAATTCCTTTGGGGACAGAGAAAAATATGAGAGCTCATAGGCGGGAAGCTCCTTTGCAAGCTGCAGAGCGCGTTCAGCATCCAGTTTCGGTTCCGCTTCCAGCACTGCTTTATATTTGATCTGCTCCCTCTGGGACATGGCAAGATACCATCCGGCCAGCTCGTTTAAGTACCGGAAATCCATCATATCGTTGAAGGTGTACAGATTGAGCGAGGGGATCGCGGATTCCATATCATAAAGCATGCAGTCCTCGATATGCCGCTCGTTATGCAGCGCGGCGATCCTGTCAGCTTCCTTCGGTGAGAGCGGCAGAGAGATCCATTCCGCAGAGTCCCGCGTTTCATCCGCGCTCGCATACGGCGCCTGAGAGATCAGGAGCATGAAAACCGCTTTTTGGTTTTCATCCGTTTCCGGCAGATCAACGCCGTTATGTACGTCCGGCATCGTAAAATCCCGTGTCGCCACGTACATACCGTCGATAATCACGCCCTCGTCGCAGTCGCGCTGCAGTTCCCCGAGCCTGTCCCGATCAAGAAGATACCGGCAGTCTTCCGGGATGTTTTCAATATCCGGATGCAGCTCGTTTTCAATCACGTACTCGCCGAGATCGCGGAGAGAAAAGACGTCCGCAACGACCGGCAGATCCTCTACACCGTAGGTCATATTGATCAGGTCACGAAGGGAGACGAGCTCCATCTGATCGTGCGGGACAATTCCATCATCCTGAAGAAGCGCGTTCATTGCGATTACTTCTTGTTCCGGCAGCACCGCCAATCGTTTTGCAAGGAAGTTCAGTTCTTCCAGCGTAAAGGTATCCATCCGCATTTCTGCGATTTCCTGGACGGGCGGACAACTCAGAATGTGGTACGACAGATCCTGCATTTTCGGATGTATCCGCGCACGCTGCATAAAATCCTTGAGCTGCTGCTCAGTTGCGGGAAGCCAGCAGGTTGCATAGCTTACCTCCCGGCAGCCGGGGATCTCCACCTCTGCCTCCACATGGATCGTCCGGGAGCGCAGATAGTTATTTCGGTTACATGGACTGTTCAAAACCTTCATCCTCCTCTTGCTCAAACGGTTCGGCCTCGTAAATCGTTTTGCCGTTATATGTGATTTGGGTGATTTCTTCCGGAGTGAAATCCTGATATCTCCCGAAGAGCGATTCATATTGCGCCCGATCCCGTGCAAAAATGTCCCATGTGCTGTAATGCTTGCCGGGATCACGGGTAAGCACATCTGCTGTACACTTGAACGTGCATTCCGTTCCGTTTTTGCAGACTGTCACAGTCACTGATTTTGCTGATACTTCCGAAACCGCTTCGCTGATTTCCCGAATCCGATGCAAAGGACTGTCTTCCTGCGCGTTCAGCTCGGCAAGCTCATCCTGAATGGCGTCGTTGATCAAAAACTGAAGATACATTTCTTCCTGATGCCCCGCCCAGTATGCCTCTGCCTGACTATGACAGAACGCGTCTCTGTCGGTGAGATAAGAAAGGAGCGATGCATCTTCCCACCTTGCGAAAGCGTATTCACACTCAAAATGAACGTCTTCCGGTTCCAGATGAAAAAGAAACATTTTTCTGGCTTCCTCCGGAGCGACATACTGTGTAGCATACTGAAGATCCTGTCTGAGCTTATTTGTCGAAAGCGTTTGCACATCGAGATTGCGCTTATCGTCTTGCAATCGGCTTTCTATCAGTTCGCGAACCCTATTCTGAATGTCATCAGCCATGTCGGAAATCCCGAGAGCTGCTTCGAGCGTCGGATCAATTGTCTTGAACCAGCCGCGCGCATCATAAATCATATGATCGCTTTTATGGTAGATACCGCAGTATTTCAGCCTGATTTGCCGATCAACATTCAGGTCTGCTTCCAGACAATCCTCAAACAGGTAGTCGAAATCGTCGCCCCGTGGGACTTTCACATAAAGATTACCGCCGTTATTGCCGCCGATCACAAAGGGTTTGTAATCGTTGCTGTCCAGCCATGCGCGGAACCGGTCTTTCAATTCTTCCACACTACATTCCTCCCATATTCTGCGTTTCGTCCTGCTCCACATCTCCGTCGATAAACGCTCCGACGGATACAACCCGTCCGAGGAAATCCGGTTCGGTTTCTTCCGTCAGTTTCAGACAACCGTCTTCACCGAGATCAATCGGTTCTTTTGTGAAAACGGTTCCCCCGAAGTTCACGCGGACATAGGGTTCAATGGCGGCAATGCGGTCCTGATCGTCGTTCATACGGAAATGGTAACAGTACAGATCTGCCGGAGTTGTTTCCGGATCGTATCTTTCATTGGCGAACAGCGCTGTCTGTCCCGCGACCTCAACCAGTTCGAATTCCTCGCGATCCATGGTTAAATATGCAGTCCCATTGCGATTCAACCGGTAACCGAGCTCCTCAGGATCATATCCCCAAACTTCAAGCGCAAAATCGATCTGATCCTTCTGCCCGTCAGGGAAGAACTCTTCTGTTCTTTCCCCGGCGGCGTATTCGCGCATACCGCAATTTTGGCCGATATCCTCATCTGCCCATCGGTGCGTAAAGTCCACGTCGGGGAAGCGGCGCGCCAGCTCTTCAATCACGGGAACAGGGGCATCCCACGCGGTTTCAAACCAAAGCGCGTGACAGTTGGTTCCGTAATCCATCCCGAGCTCATAGCCGCAAGCGCCCCATTTTGTACCCCAGTTCTGAATACACCACTCGTACCAGGTCGGCGCACCGTATTGAAGCTGATTCTGAAATGCCTGTCTGCCGAGTTCCCACTCGTCGGGCTGAATATCCGTACGGACGCGCAGGAAAGCGTCTTCGTTCTGTTGCGGGATATGGAGCAAATCGAGTCCGGTGATCCCGTTTTCAAGGGTATATACGGATATGAAGTCCCGGTAGGCTTTCAGGCCTTTATCGGTCCGGCTGCCTGCTTCAATATTTAACGACTCCGGCATGGGAATCAGCTTG